>NZ_JBHXTL010000062.1:0-55687 GCF_042677365.1 Kitasatospora sp. NPDC127116 | reverse complement strand
GCCGCGGGGCGCACGCCCCCCCCGGGGCCCGCGCCGCAGCCGCTGCCGGACCCTCAGATCTCGTCGTCCAGGCCCTGCTCGATGGCGTACCGGACCAGCTCCACCCGGTTGTGCAGCTGCAGCTTCCCGAGCGTGTTCTGCACGTGGTTCTGCACCGTCCGGTGGGACAGCACCAGCCGGTCGGCGATCTGCCGGTACGACAGCCCCTTGGCCACCAGCCGCAGCACCTCGGTCTCCCGGGCGGTCAGCCGCGGGGCGGCCGGCGCCGAGGCCGGGGCCGGCTCGGCGGCCAGCCGGCGGAACTCGCCGAGCACCAGGCCGGCCAGGCCCGGGGTGAACACCGCGTCGCCGACGGCCGTGCGGCGCACCGCGTCCAGCAGCTCCTCCCGCCCGGCCGACTTCACCAGGTAGCCGGTCGCGCCGGACTTCACCGCCTCCAGCACGTCCTGGTGCTCTCCGCTGGCCGACAGCACCAGCACCCGCACCGCCGGGTCGTGCGCGACCACCTGGCGGCACACCTCGGCACCGGGCAGGCCGGGCAGGTTGAGGTCCAGCACGACCACCTGCGGCGTGCAGGCGCGGGCCCGGCGCACGGCCTCCTCGCCGTCGCCCGCGGTGGCCACCACGTCCAGTCCGGCCTCGGCGAGGTCACGCGAGACGGCGTCCCGCCACATCGGGTGGTCGTCCACCACCATCACCCGCACCGGCCGGTCGGCGGTCGGCTGATCGGTCATCGGCTGGCTGGTCATTGAGTGGCCTTCCTCGGGACGCGCAGTTCGACCTCGACGCCCTCCCCGGGCGCCGAGTACAGCTCGGCCGTGCCGCCGAGGTCCAGCAGCCGGCCGCGGATGGACTGGGAGACGCCGAGCCGGCCCGCCTGCTCGGCCTCGCCGAGCCGGCCCGGGGCGTAGCCGGGCCCGTCGTCGCGGATGCCGACCGTGACGGCCTCCGGCTCGTCCTCGACCAGGATCCAGGCCCGGGCCCGCTCCCCCGCGTGCTTGCGCACGTTGTCGACGGCCGCGCCGACGGCCGCCGCGAGCTCGCCCGCCGCCTGACCGGGCAGCAGCACCGGGGTGCCGGGGGCGGAGAGCGTGATCCGCTCGTCCGCGTACGGGCGCAGCAGCACGGTCAGGTCGCACGGCGCGTGCGGGTCCGGCGGCTCGGCGGCGTCGGACCGCGACGCGCGCCGCGCCGGCAGCGGACCGCCCGTCATCAGCGCCCGCAGCGCGCGCTCCTGCTCACCGGCCAGCCGGCCGAGCTCGGCGAAGTCCGCGCCGGAGGCCGTCCGCTCGCTCAGCTCCGCGCCGCGCCGCTGGACCAGGGCGAGCACCTGGAGCACGCCGTCGTGGATGTCCCGGGAGAGCCGCTCGCGCTCCCGGGTGGCCGCCTCGACCTGGAGCGCCCGGGTGAGGGTGGCCTCGCTGGCCCGGGCCAGCTCGATCACGTAGCCGATCGCGCAGCCGGCCACCATCAGCAGCACGATGTTGTGGATGTTGTCGCCGGTCGGCCCGCCGTGGCCGAGGATGTTGGCGACGCCGATCACCGAGCCCGAGGCCGCCGCCGGGCGCCAGCCGCCCTTCGCGGCGAAGCCCAGCACCGTGCCGGCCGCCCAGATCGTCGGCAGGGTGGGCGCGCCGTGGCTGATCCGGGCCGGGGAGTCGGTCATGCCGCTCATCACGATGCCGGTGACGGCGAGGGTGAGGTCGGCGCCCAGGACGTACCAGGTGCAGCGCTGCGGGTTGGCGAAGGCCCGGGTGCTGGCCAGGGTCCACAGGGTCAGCGCGCCGAGGAAGATCCAGCCGGCCACCGGGTGCAGGAAGTGCAGGTACGAGTTGAAGTACCGCAGCAGGGCGTAGCACAGGGCCAGCACCCGGAAGTAGGAGATCGCCTTCCACAGCGGGAGTTCGACGGACATGCCGCCGGCCGCCACCGTGCCGCCGACCGCGCCGGCTCTGCCCCCGTCGTCCGTCATCCGCCCCTCCCCTGGGCCCGTCCGGGCGGCCGAGCGGCCGTCCGGACGCCTACTCCGGCTTCTCCTGCTGCTTCTCCGAGGTGCCCGCCTCGGCAGCCTTCTCCGTCTCGGCGGCCTTCTCGGCCTTCTCCGCCTTCTCGGCCTCGGCGGCCTCCGCCTTCTCCGCCTTGGCGGCGGCCCGGCGCTCGGCGTCGGCCTTCTTCTTGTCGTCCGCGATCTGCCGCTTGGCGGCGGTCGCGTAGATGTCCACGTACTCCTGGCCGGAGAGCCGCATGATCTCGTACATCACCTCGTCCGTCACCGAACGGAGGATGAAGCGGTCGTTCTCCATGCCGTGGTAGCGGGAGAAGTCCAGCGGGCGGCCGATCCGGATGCCGGGGCGGATGCCGAAGTTGGGGATCACCTGGCCGGGCGGCTGCACCTTCTCGGTGTCGATCATGGCGACCGGGATCACCGGGGCGCCGGTGGCCAGCGCGACGCGGGCCAGGCCGCCGACCTTGCCGCGGTACAGCTTGCCGTCGGGCGACCGGGTGCCCTCCGGGTAGACGCCGAACAGCTCGCCGCTGTCCAGCACCGCGATGGCGCTGCGGATCGCGGCCTCACCGGCGCCGCGCACGCCCGAGCGGTCCACCGGCAGCTGGCCGACGCCCTTGAAGAACGCGGCGGTCAGCCGGCCCTTGAGGCCCGGGGTGTTGAAGTACTCGGCCTTCGCGATGAAGGTGACCCGGCGCCTGATCAGGGCGGGGAAGAAGAACGAGTCCGAGAAGGACAGGTGGTTGCTCGCGATGATCGCCGCACCCTCGGTGGGGATGTTCTCCTCGCCCTCGATCCAGGGCCGGAAGAAGATCCGAAGCAGTGGCGCGACGATCATCTTCATCAGTCGGTAGAACAACCCGGGCCTCCTGTTATGCGGACCGGTCGATCCTAATGCCCCGCGGCCGTCCGCTGTGCCCGCCCCCGCCGTACGGACCGCGCCCGGCCCCTTCGCAGGGGGTGTACGACCCGGCGCGGAGCGTGGGACGATGCGATTTCGCAGCACTTCCCCCTCCAGCGTCCTCTCCCCCAGCGCCACCCGCCCGCGAAGGAGTCCGCCATGCCGTTGCTGCCCGGTGCCGAGCCGTACCGCCACACCGGCGGGCCGGTGGGAGTGCTGCTCTGCCACGGCTTCACCGGGTCGCCGCAGTCGCTGCGGCCGTGGGCCGACGAACTGGCCGCGGCCGGCTTCACCGTCTCGCTGCCGCTGCTGCCCGGGCACGGCACCCGCTGGCAGGACATGCAGCTCACCCGCTGGGAGGACTGGTACGCGGAGGTCGAGCGCGAGCTGCTGGCGCTCGCCGACGAGTGCGAGCAGGTCTTCGTCTGTGCCCTGTCGATGGGCGGCGCGCTGGCGCTGCGGCTCGCCGCGCTGCACGGGCCGACGGTCTCCGGGCTGGTGCTGGTCAACCCGTCGGTGCGCTCGGACACCCCCGCGAGCGTGCTGCTGCCGGTGCTGCGCCACCTGCTGCCCAGCCTGCCCGGGGTCGCCAACGACATCGCCCGGGCCGGTGCGGTCGAGGTCGGCTACGACCGCACCCCGCTGCACGCCGCCTGGTCGCTGAGCCGGCTGTGGCGGGAGGTCCAGCGGCTGCTGCCGGAGGTGACCCAGCCGGTGCTGCTCTTCCACAGCCCGCAGGACCACGTCGTCTCGCCGGCCAACTCGGAACTGGTACTGGCCCGGATATCCTCGACGGACGTGACGGAGCGGCTGTGCCAGCGCAGTTTCCACGTCGCGACGCTGGACCACGACGCGGCGGAAATATTCGCGGCCGGCCAGGACTTCATCCAACGGCTGGCCCCCGCGCACGCGGCGGGCGTCACCCGGGTCGAATCCGACGATCACCATGGCTGAAGGGCCGGAAGTGCACGAGAGCAGCACGGCGGGCGGCGGGGACGAGACTCCCCGCGAGGACGGCGCGACCAAGGACGGCGGGACGGACGCCGCCACCCCGGGCGGTGCGCCGACGGACCGTACCGGCCCGGAGGGCACGGCGACGCCCCCACCCGGCCGGGACGCCGCCGCCGGCTCCGCGGGAGAGGCCGCGGGCGACACCGCCGAACGCCGTCCGCGCCGTGCGCCCGAGCGCAGCCAGGCCGAGCAGGACGCGATCTTCGCCGCCCTGGTGGCACAGTTCGACGACCCGGTCGACCTCAACAACCCGAACTGGCCCGAGGTCGAGAACCTCCGGGCGCAGAACGAGCTCAAGGGCGGCTACAAGGAAGGCGGCGCCGGCGGCCGCGGCGACCAGGACGACCTGGCCGACCTCGCCCCGCAGCCCCGCCCCCGCTCCGGCCGGCCGGTGATGCCGGCGGGCGGCGCGGGCCCGCGCGACTTCGAACTGGCCGAGGAGACCGACGAGGGGCACTTCGTCCCGCCGGAGCCCCCGCCGCTGCCGGCCGCCGACGTGACCGCCAAGTTCGCCTGGCTGGCGGTGCTCGGCGGCCCGGCGCTGCTGCTGGTCGACGCGGTGGTCTGGCGGGAGATCTCCGGCTGGCCCGCCTGGGTCGGGATCACCGCCTTCCTCGGCGGCTTCGTGACCCTGGTCGCGCGGATGAAGGACCGCGACGAGGACGAGCCGGAGGACCCGGACCACGGCGCGGTCGTCTAGCGGACCCGCTGACCGACCTGCTGACCGACCGGCCGGCCGCCCGGTCGGCTCGTCGGCAGTTCGAGGACGGCGAGCACCGGCAGGTGATCGGTCGCGGCCCGCAGGTCGGCCTCGGTGACGCCGGGCAGCCCGTGCGGCACCCCGCAGCCGAGGACGGTGATCCCGGGTGTGGCGAACACGGCGTCGATCCGCTGGTAGGGGCGCTCCGGCACGGAGGTGAACTCGCCTCCCCAGGGCGCGGTCGGGTACCCGTCCTGGAGCCGCGAGGCCAGCAGCCGCCAGCCCGGCCCGTCCGGGTGCTCGTTGAAGTCCCCTGCCACGACGCCGAGTTCGGCGATTGCGAGCTGGTCGAGGAGCAGCTCGAACTGCCCGTGCCGCTCCTCCTGGTCCAGGCTGAGGTGGCAGCTGGTGACGCTGAACGGCGCCGTGCCGGGCAGTCGCAGCAGCGCGCCGGCGAAGCCCCGGGCGTGCAGGCCGCGGGTCTTGGGCAGCAGCCGGTCGTGCACCTCCAGCAGTTCCACCGCGCCGGGCCGGCCGAGCAGCAGCGGGCCGGCGGCGGTGCGGCCGCCGCCCGCGAGCACGGCCGTGCCGGTGTTCCGGGCCAGCCAGGCGGCCTGGCCCTCGGGCCGCCAGTAGCGCGGGGACTCCTGGACGCAGACCACGTCCGGCTCGCAGGCCCGGATCACCCGGGCCAGCGCCCGCCGGTCGTCGCGCAGCGAGCGGATGTTGTAGCTGAGCAGCCGCAGCCGGCCCGGGCCGGGCGGCGGCAGCGGTTCGGCCCGCGCGGCGGTCGTGGTCGCGGCGGCGGTCCCGGTCATGGCGGTGGTCCCGGTCATGGCGGTGGTCGTGGTCGCGGCGCTCATGGTCCTCCCCTGGGCGGTCACCGGATCGATCCGACCGTACGCGGCCGGGCCGGGACGTGCGACGGCGGCGGTGCGTCCGGGATCGGTCGGGGCCCGGTCGCACCGCCGCCGGCGGGCTCGGAGGGGGTCAGGCGGTGCGGGCGAGGTCCGCCGCGCCGACGATGCCGGCGGCGGAGCCCATCGAGGCCAGCACGACCTCGGCGCGCGGGCGGTGCACCCCACCGGTCAGGTAGTGCTCGAACGCCTTGGCGACCGGGTCGAGCAGCAGTCGGCCGGAGTCGGAGACGCCGCCGCCGAGCACGAAGACGCCCGGGTCGAACAGCGCGGCGAGGTCGGCCATGCCGCGGCCCAGCCAGTCGGCCAGTTCGGCGTAGCACTCCAGGGCGAGCGGGTCGCCCTCCTCCGCGGCCTGGGTGATGTGGATGCCGCGGATGGTCTCGGCCACGCCGTCGTTGAGTTCCAGCATCCGGTGGCCGCGCTGCGGGTCGGCGGCCGCCTTCTCCCGGCCGTAGCGGCGCAGCGCGCGCCCGGAGCCGTACTGCTCCCAGCAGCCCTTGCCGCCGCAGCCGCAGAGCAGGCCGTCGGGGACCATGTTGAGGTGGCCGATCTCGCCGGCCACGCCGAAGCGGCCGCGGTGCAGCCGGTTGTCCAGGACGATGCCGCCGCCGATGCCGGTGCCGACGGTGATCAGCAGCATGTCGCGGTGGTCGGCGGCCGCGCCGAAGCGGAACTCGGCCCAGGCCGCGCAGTTGGCGTCGTTCTCGACGACGGTGGACAGGCCGGTGAGCTCCTCGATCCGGCCGCGCAGCGGCTCGTTCTCCCAGTCGATGTTGGGAGCGAAGATCACGGTCGAGCGGTTGCTGTCGACGAACCCGGGGGCGCCGACGCCCACTGCCGTGACACCGGGGTGCTCCTCCTTGAGCTCGCGCACGGCCTGCGCGATGGCGTCGACCGCCCACTGCGGGTCGGCCGGGGTGGGCACCCTGGTCCGGGCCAGGATGGCGCCCGCCTCGTCGACCACGCCTGCCGCGATCTTGGTCCCGCCGACATCGACGCCGATGGTCAGAGCCATGTGTCCCTCAGCTATTCACTCGTTCCGCTGGACGGAACGCTACCGCCCAACCCGGCCCCCGTACACAGCCTCGCATACATTATCCGAAGACAATCCTGGGACAGCCTGGCCGTGACGCTTCAAAAGTCGTATCTAATCTCCTTCTTCGTGACGTACGAGAGCAGCGCGATCACCCTCCGAAAGTCACGGTTTCACTGCTTGACGGACGACCCGTCAGCCTCGTCAACATCGCCGCCGAGGTCGCCGTCGAGGTCGAGGTCGAGGTCGATCTTCTCGGTCGGCGCGCCCTGCCCGGCGGTCCAGCGGCTCTCGTGCCCGGCCACGGCGGCGCGGTAGGCGGCCAGCAGCTCGGCGCCCGCGGCGGCGAGCCCGGTGCCGGCCGCGGCGAGGTGGGAGTAGACCTCCGGCTGCTGGGTGCGCAGCCGGTCGGCCAGCCCGGACAGGGTGATCAGGGTGGTGGCGCTCGCCTCCTGGGCCTTGTCGCCGAGCGCACCGGCGAACCGGCGCACCTCGTCCACCAGCGGGCCCAGCTCCGGCCCGAACGGGTGCCCCTGGCCGCCCTGCTCGCCGTCCTGCTCGCCGTCCGGCCGGCCTCCGGGCTCGGTGCGGTCGTCGGTGCTGGTCATCGCGGGCGCCTCCTCAGCCGTGGCCGCACCCCGCGGCCCCTTGGGCCCGACGCTACCCGACCGGCCGGGCGGCCCGAAAAGCCGCCGGACCCCCGCCGGAGCACCGCTGGAGCGCCGCCGAACCCCCCGTCAGCCCCGGGGCCAGAGCGCCGGGTCGGGGGCGAACCGCACCGAGAGCACCCCGTCGTGCAGCCCCGCCCCGGCCACCGTGCAGCGGCGCAGCGCGGACGGGAGGGTGAGCACCCGGCGGTGGGTGCCGATTCCGACCACCAGGTCGTCACCCCGGCGGACCAGGTCCAGTTCGGAGCGGTCGGCGCCGGGCAGGTCGAGGTGCCAGACCAGCAGGCCCTCCTCGGCGAGCCGGTCCTCGACCGGCCAGGGCCCGGGGGCGAGCCGCTCGGGCCCGTCCCCGTCCCCGTAGAGCCGGTCGGCGACGGCTTCCAGGGTGGCGTCGGCCAGGCCGGTGACCAGCACCGGGGCGTCGGTCTCGGCGGCGAGCGCGGTCAGCTCCTCCTGCCGGCGGCGGGCCAGGGCGGCCAGCCAGGAGTCGGGCGAGGAGACGGCGGCCCCGGGCAGCGCTCCGTGCACCACCACGGCGTCCGGCCGGTGCCCGTGCAGCGCGAGTCCGGCCCGGATCCGGCGCAGTTCGCGGTACGGGTGGCCGTCGGCCGGGACGACCAGCCGGACGCTGGTGCCGGGGCCGGTGATCGCGGCGCGGGACTCGGCGAGCGCCGCGACGGCCTTGGTGCGCCCCTCGTACAGCCAGTCGGCGGGCATCGGGACGCCGGCCAGCCCGGCCAGCAGCGGGCGCAGCGCCCGGGCGGCCTGCCGCTGCTCGGGGACGAGCCGGTCCAGGTAGCGGGCGAGCTGTTCGGGCAGGGCGAGGGTGGCGATCAGCTCGGCGGGCGGCGGGGCGAGCACGACCAGGACGTCCTGGTCGGCGGCGGGCAGGGCGCGCAGCAGGGCGAGCCGGGCGATGCCGGGGAGGGCGGTGAGCTCCTCGGGGTCGAGCTGTTCGGCGCCGAGCAGGTCGAGGGCGGGCTTGAGCCGGCCGGTGAGCTCGCCGACGGCGTAGCGGAAGGCGGCCTGCTCGTCGATCCGGGAGACGGTCAGGCCCGGTGCGTGGAGGAGCGGTTCGGGCTCCAGCCGGGTGCCGAGGGCGGAGTCCAGGGCGCGGTGCGGGTCGTCGGCGGCCAGCAGCCAGGTGCGGTGGCCGCGCCGGGCGGCGTGCAGGGCGGTGGCGGCGGCCACCGTGGGAGCCCCCGAGTCACCGCTGATCAGGATGGTGCGTGTCGCCGTCATGCCGTCCGGCCCCCCGTTCGGTCGTGTCAGCCTTCGACGCGCTTCTTCAGACCGGCCAGGGCGCGGTCGATGATGACCTTCTCGGCCTTGCGCTTGATCATGCCGAGCATCGGGATCTTGACGTCCACGGCGAGCTGGTACGTCACCTCGGTGCGGCCGCCGGCCAGCGGGGCGAGGGTGTAGGAGCCGTCCAGCGAGCGGAGCATCTGGCTGCGGACGAGGGTCCAGGAGACCTCGCGGTCGCCGTCCCAGGTGTAGGCGAGGACGTGCTCGTCGCGGATGGCGCCGGCGTCGAGCAGCAGCCGGACCTCGGCGGCGCGGCCGTCCTCGCCGGCCTTGAGGACCTCGATCTCCTTGACCTCCCCGGTCCAGGCCGGGTAGGCGGCGAAGTCGGCGATCACGGCCATGACCGTGGCCGGGGTCGCGTCGATGGTGATGCTCGACCTGGTGTGCTCCGCCATTGGAATGGCCCTCCGCCTCGTCCCTCTGCCTGCCGGTCCGGCCGGGGCGCGCTCGGCCCGGTCCGCCCGGAGCAGGCTATCGCGCCCGGCGGGCGGCGCGGCGGCGCGGGCCGTGCCCGGCGGGCGGCCGTGGTGCGGGCGGGCGCCGGGCGGCCGGGCATGTTACCGGCCGGTCGCCCTGCTCTGTCGTAGGGTGCCATTCGAACGACCCGGTCACGGCCTGGTCCGACCCGGCCGGGTGTGACACTTCGAACACCGGAGCCGACCCCTCTGGTCGAAGCTGCCTACCGGGCAGTAACGTCCTGCCGTCCCGCAGCGTCGCGTACGAGGAGCAGTCTTGCTCGACTTCAGCCTTCCGGCCCTCTACCAGGTACCGAGCAACGGCAACCTCGCCGACCCGGTGCACCGGAACGCCGAGATGCACCCGGATCTCGCCGTGCTCAGCCGGAAGGTGGACGGCCAGTGGCAGGAGTTGACGTCGGTCCAGTTCCTGGCCGAGGTGCACGCCACCGCCAAGGGCCTGATCGCCGCCGGTATCGAGGCGGGTGACCGGGTCGCCATCATGTCCCGTACCCGGTACGAGTGGACGCTGCTGGACTTCGCGATCTGGACGGCCGGCGCGATCACCGTGCCGGTGTACGAGACCTCCTCCGCCGAGCAGGTCGAGTGGATCCTCGGCGACTCCGGCGCGGTCGCCGTGATCACCGAGACCGACCAGCACGTCCGGGTGGTCGGCACGGTCCGCGAGCGGCTGCCGGAGCTGAAGCACACCTGGCAGATCGAGGCCGGGGCGATCGCCGCCCTGGCCGAGGCCGGACAGGACGTCCCGGACGCGACGATCGAGGAGCGCCGCCGGATCGCCGGCCCCGACGACATCGCCACCATCGTCTACACCTCGGGCACCACCGGCCGCCCGAAGGGCTGTCAGCTGACCCACGGCAACTTCCTGGCCGAGTGCGGCAACGTCGTCGAGCGCCTGGCCCCGATGTTCAACACCGGCGAGAGTTCGGTCCTGCTCTTCCTGCCGCTGGCCCACGTCTTCGCCCGGCTCGTCGAGATCGCCCCGGCGATGGCCCCGATCAAGCTCGGCCACGTCTCCGACATCCGGGACGTCACCGCCGAGCTGGCCTCCTTCAAGCCGACCCTGATCCTGGGCGTGCCCAGAGTGTTCGAGAAGGTCTACAACACCGCCCGTTCCAAGGCCCAGGCCGACGGCAAGGGCAAGATCTTCGACAAGGCCTCCGACACCGCGATCGCCTACAGCCGGGCGCTGGACGCGGGTGGCCCCGGCCTGGTGCTGCGGCTCAAGCACGCGGTCTTCGACAAGCTGGTCTACGGCAAGCTGCGCGCCGCCCTCGGCGGCCGGGCCAGCTACGCCATCTCCGGCGGCGCCCCGCTCGGCGAGCGCCTGGGCCACTTCTACCGGGGCATCGGCTTCACCGTGCTGGAGGGCTACGGCCTGACGGAGACCTGCGCGGCCACCGCCTTCAACCCGTGGGACAAGCCGAAGATCGGTACGGTCGGCCAGCCGGTGCCCGGCTCCTCCGTGCGGATCGCCGAGGACGGCGAGGTCTTCTTCAAGGGCCCGCACGTCTTCACCGGCTACTGGAACAACCCGAAGGCCACCGCCGACACCCTCAAGGACGGCTGGATCGCCACCGGCGACCTCGGCTCGCTGGACTCCGACGGCTACCTGACCATCACCGGCCGCAAGAAGGAGATCATCGTCACGGCCGGCGGCAAGAACGTCGCCCCCGCCGTGATCGAGGACCGGATCCGGGCCCACGCCCTGGTCGGCGAGGTCATGGTGGTCGGCGACCGCAAGCCCTTCATCGCCTGCCTGATCACCGTCGACCCGGACTTCTTCCCGAAGTGGAAGGAGCTCAACGGCAAGCCCGCCGGCGCCACCGTCGCCGACCTCGCCGACGACCCGGACCTGCTGGCCGCCCTCCAGAGCGCGGTGGACGACGGCAACGCCGCCGTTTCGCACGCCGAGGCGGTCAAGAAGTTCCGGCTGCTGGACACCGAGTTCTCCGAGGAGAGCGGCCACCTGACGCCCTCGCTCAAGCTCAAGCGCAACGTCGTGCTGAAGGACTACGCGGCCGACATCGAGGCCCTCTACCGGAAGTAGCCGCCGGAAGCGGCCGCCCGACGCGGCCCGACCGCGGGCGCCGGACGGGCCCCGCCACTCCAGGAAAGTGGCGGGGCCCGTCGGCGTCACCCGGCCAGCAGCGAGGTCAGCCGCCCGGCCAGCAGGTCCCAGCGCCAGGAGCGCTCCACCCAGCGCCGCCCGGCCTCGCCCATCCGCCGCCGCAGCTCCTCGTCGCGCAGCAGCCGCACGATCCGCTCGGCCGCCGCCGGGGCCGAGCCGCCGGGCACCACGTACCCGGTCTCGCCCTCCAGCACCGCGTCCGGCGCGCCGCCGGAGTCCCCCGCGACCACCGGCAGGCCGGTCGCCGAGGCCTCCAGGTAGACGATGCCCAGGCCCTCGACGTCCAGCCCCCCGCGCCGGGTGCGGCACGGCATCGCGAAGACGTCCCCGGCCCCGTAGTGGGCGGGCAGCTCCTCCCACGGCACCGAGCCGGTGAACCGCACCGAGTCCCGCACGCCCGTGGCGTCGGCGAGCTTCTCCAGGTCCGCCCGGTACGGGCCGCCGCCGACGATCAGCAGCACCGCGTCCGGCACGTCGGCGAGGATCTGCGGCATCGCCTCGATCAGGGTGTCCTGGCCCTTGCGCGGCACCAGCCGGGAGACGCAGACCACCACCGGCCGGTCCGCCAGCCCGAGCCGGCGGCGCACCTCGGCGCCCCCGGAGCCCGGGTGGAAGGTCGTCTCGTCCACGCCCGGCGGCAGTTGGACCATCCGGGCCGCGGCCTGCGGCCCGACCGCGGCGGCGATCCGGGAGCGGGTGTACTCGCCCAGGTAGGTCAGCACGTCGGTGCCGGCGCCGATCCGGCGCAGCAGCTGCCGGGAGACCGGCAGCTGGGCCCAGGCGGCCTCGTGGCCGTGGGTCATGCCGAGCAGCCGCCCGGCCCCGGCCCGGCGCAGCGTGGGCGCCATCAGCCCGAGCGGCGCGGCGGCGCCGAACCAGACCGAGTCGCACTTCTCCGCGCGCAGGATCTCGGCGGCCCGCCGGGTGACCCGCGGTGTGGGAACCATCACCTTCGTCCGGTCCCGGATCACCGGGAACGGCTGCTCGGCGTCGAAGCGGGCCACCTCGCTGCCGTCCCGCCAGGTCGAGGCGTACACCACGACACTGCCTGCGGGCTGACGGACGGCCATGTTGTGCACGAAGGCCTGGATGCCACCGGGGCGCGGCGGGAAGTCATTGGTGACGATCAAGGTTCTGTGCATCAGGCCACGGCTCGCTCGGTCGGGGGGTGCGCGGTGTACCGCTGGGTGATCCGTACGATAGGTCAACACCATGACCCGCCGGGAACGGAACCGCGCACGGCAACCGTTTGACCCCCGGGTCAGTCCTAGTACCTAGGCCGCAGTGCGACGCGGCCCGGGCGTCCGTCTCCACGACGCCTCCGGTGGGGACGTCCGAGACGAACGAGGGAGCGCAGTGGAATTGGCCCCGGCCACCGAGCCCGGTTCTTCACGCGGCCGCCTCGGCCGCCCGCTCGGGGCGCTCGCCGCGCTCGGCGCCACCTGGATCGCCACCCGCGCGCTGCTGGTGCTGCTGGCGACGGGCGTGCTGAAGGCGCCCGGCGGCGACGTCACGGCGGACGTCTGGATGATCTACCACGCCTGGTACGGCGTGCTCCAGACCGGCACCTTCCCCTTCGACGACGTCACCTGGCAGTACCCGCCGGGCGCCGCCCTGGTGATCCTGCTGCCGGGCCTGCTGCCCTGGTCGTACCTGGTCTCGTTCTGGGTGATCTGCGGGATCGCCGACGCCGCCGCGGCCGCGCTGCTGGTGCGCACCGGCCTGCGCCGGGGCCGGGCGCTGACCGGCGCCTGGATGTGGGTGGTGGGCGTCCCGCTGCTCGGCCCGATGATCTACAACCGCTTCGACGTCATCGTCACCGCGGTCGCCCTGGCCGGTCTGCTGGCGCTGATCCGCCGCCCGGCGGTCGGCGGGCTGCTGCTGGGCCTGGGCGGCATCGTCAAGATCTGGCCGCTGCTCGGCCTGATCGGCACCCCCTCCGGCCGCCGCACCCGCCGTTCCTGGACGCTGGCCGGCGCCACCGCCGTCTCGATCGGCTTCCTGCTGGCCGCCGGGATGAACGGCGCCTTCGACTTCCTGGCCTTCCAGAAGGACCGCGGCATCGAGGTCGAGTCGCTCGGCGCGCTGCCGCTGCACTTCGCCCGGCTCGCCGGCGGCTGGGACGGCCGGGTCACGATGAACTACGGCTCCCCCGAGATGCTCGGGCCGTGGGTGAGCGTGATCAGCAAGGTGATGATGGCCGGCACCGTGCTGGGCTTCGCCTGGCTGCTGCTGTGGCGCTACACCTCCAAGCGCCGCAGCGCGGCCACCATGTACGACGCGGCGCTGTGCGCGCTGCTGATCTTCGTGGTGACCAGCCGGGTGATCAGCCCGCAGTACCTGGTCTGGCTGGTCGGCGTCGCGGCCGTCTGCCTGACCGTGCGCAACAGCAGCCAGCGGCCGGTGGCGGTGCTGATCCTGCTCGCCTGCCCGCTGACCCTGGTCGAGTTCCCGACCATGTTCACCCAGGTGCTGGCCAGCGACCCGGTGGCGGTCACCGTGCTGGCCGCGCGCAACCTGCTGCTGCTGGCCGCGGCCGTGCTCTCCTGCGTCCGGCTCTGGCGCTCGACCCGCGGCGAGGCGCCGCTGCCGCCGACCGTGGTGCTGGACCGCGAGCCCGCCGCGCTGCCGTCCGCCGGCTACCCGGTGCGCCCGGGCATCGCCTACGAGCAGGACCTGCTGGACGGGATCGACCACCCGGGCGCCCCGGCCGAGCAGCGCCGCTGATCAGCCCCTCAGCTCCGCCATCCGCGCCAGCCACTGCCGGGTGAACTCCTCCAGCCCGACGCCCAGCTCGCGGCGCATCAGCCGGTCGGTGCGGCGCTCCCGGTCCTCGCCCTGCCCGTCGGCCGCGCCGATCGCACGGTAGAAGGCGACCAGCCGCTGCGGCCCGTGGGTGCGGGCGATCAGCTCGCAGGCCAGCCAGGACTGCTCGTAGGCCTGGGCGATGCCGGTGGCCCCGGCGGCGAAGTCCCGGTCGGCGGGCAGCGCGGTGGGCGTCCTCCCGGCGGCGACGTCCCGGGCCAGCTCGGGGGCGACCTGCTGCGGGCTGCGGCCCGAGTCGCGGTACGCCGTCCAGTCGGCGACGCCCTCGGAGAGCCACAGCGGGGTCCAGGCCCGGGTGTCGGCCCTGGTCGCGACGTGGGTGGCCTCGTGGGTGATCACCACCTGGCGGCCGAAGTCGCTGAGCCGCCCGTACACCTCCGGGTTGACCAGCACCCGGTCCGCCGGGGTGTGCCACGGTGCGCCGGGGGCGGCCACGGTGACCGCCGCCATGCCCGTCCAGCCGTCCGGGTCGCCCTCCAGCAGCCGGGCGAACTGCTCCCCGGTGGCGGGCCGCTCCAGCAGCAGCCGCTCCGGCCAGGCGCCGCCCCAGACCTCGGTGACGGCGGGCACCGCCCGGTCCCCCACCGCGGCCAGCTCGGCCGGGTCGGGCCCGGCGGCCGGCCCGACCACCAGGCAGTTCGCTCCCGGAGCCGACCGGAGCGGCCCGAAGTCCCACGGCGCGGGCGGGCCGCCCGCGCTCTCCTCGCGCTCGACCCGCCAGCCGTCGCCGGCCCGGACCAGCTCGATCCGGCGCGGGTACACCACCGGGTACTCGTCGTACCCGGCGATCCGCACCGCCAGTTCGGCGGCGGCGGTCAGCCGCTCCGGCCCGCCGGAGGCGGCGAGCACCAGGTTGCGGTACCCCGCCCCGGCCACCGGCAGCCCGGCCCACGGCGGCGCCGAGCGCGCCCGTTCCGCCAGCGCGGCGGCCACCTCGGCGTGCCGGTCCGCCGAGCGGGCCGCGGGCGCCGCCGGGGCGGCCGGAGGCAGCGACAGCTGGGCCAGGCCACCGGCCGCGAGCAGCAGCGCGCCCCGCCGGGACAGCGTCCGGCGGGGGCGGGAGCCGGATATACCGGCGGGGCCAGTGGGGTCGGCGGGGCCGGACGGCGGGGCGTTCAGAGCCGGACCACCCCGGAGACCGGCATGGCGGTGACGCTCTCGTAGCGGACCTTGGCGCCCGGGCGGGGGGCGTGCACGATCACGCCGCCGCCGGCGTACATGCCGACGTGGTGCATGTCCCGGTAAAAGATCACCAGGTCTCCCGGTCGCGCTTCGGACAGGCTGACCCGCTGCCCGGCGTACGCCTGGGCCTGCGAGGTGCGCGGCAGGGTCACTCCGGCCTGCCGCCAGCTGTAGTACATCAGACCGGAGCAGTCGAACGCGTTCGGGCCGGTGGCCCCGTAGACGTACGGGGAGCCGATCATCCGCACCGCGGCGGCCAGCGCGGCGGCCCCGCGCTCGGAGGCGGGCGGGGCGGTGCCGAGGTCCAGCCGGTCGGTGCCCCGGGTGGCGCGCTGCTCGGCGTCCCGGGCGTCCTGGACCGTCAGCCGGGCCCGCTCGGCGGCGCCCAGACCGTTCAGCAGCTTCTGCGCCCTGGCCAGCCGCTGCTGGATCTGCTGCTTGCTGTCGGCGAGCGAGCGGCGGGTCCGGTCCAGCTCGTCGAGCTTGCCGGCCGCCTCGGTCCGGCGCTGGTCGAGCCGGCGCTGCCGGGCGACCAGCTCGTGCAGGGTCTCCTGCTGGCGCGCGGCGGCCTGGCCCAGGGCGCGGGCGCGGGACAGGTAGCCCTCCGGGTCGGGCGAGAGGATGAGCTGGGCGGTCTGGGTCATCCCGCCGCCGCGGTACTCGGCCCCGGCCACCGTCGCGAGGTCGCCCCGCAGCCCGTTGAGCTGGTCCTGGGCCACGGCGATCTCGCCCTGGAGGATCGTGGTCTCGCCCTGGAGCCGCCGCTGGGCCTCCTGCGCCGCGTTGGCCTTCTCGGACGCCTGCTCGGCCTCGTCGTACAGCTGTTCCACCTGCGTCTTGACGTCCTGGCGGTCGCCCGGGTCGGGGCTGCCGGGGGCGGCCTGGGCGCTGCCTCCGGCAGCCACACCCAGGGCGGTGGCGGCGGCCGCGGTCAGCACCAGCGCCCGGGCGAGCAGTTGGGAACGGCGGTGCACGGGCATGGCGGCAGCGGCTCCAATCCTGCGGCGCGGCTCCCGCCGCCGCACCGGGACGGGCGGCCGTCGAGCGGGAGTCCGGTGGCAGACGTTAGCGAGTCAGGGCAAGCGAGTCCAAACCCCTGCCAACCCGAATATTCAGGCTGTTGTCGGACATTTGATCGGCCCTCGGGAAAAGCCGCAGGAAAAACCGCAGGCCCGGCCTCCCCTGGGGGAGGCCGGGCCTGGAAGCGTCCGAGCGGTGATCAGACCCGCACGATGGAGGCCAGCGGCATGTTGGTGACGGCCTCGTAGCGCACCGACGCGCCCGGCTTGGGCGCGTGCAGCACCTGGCCGTTGCCCGCGTAGATGCCGACGTGGTGGGCGTCGGTGTAGAAGATCAGCAGGTCGCCGGGCTGGGCCTGGGAGATGTCCGAGCCGATCCGGGTGCCGGCCGAGGCCTGCGCCTGCGAGGTGCGCGGCAGCGACACGCCCGCCTGGTTGAACGCCCAGACCATCAGACCGGAGCAGTCGAAGGAGCCCGGGCCGGTGGCGCCCCAGACGTACGGGCTGCCGATCTTGGAGGCGGCGGCCGAGAGCGCGGCGGCACCGCGCGAGCTGCCCGGGGCCACCTTCACCGGGGAGGAGGCGGTCGAGCCGGCCGAGGCGGTCGAGCCGGTCGCGAGGTCGCCGCGGCTGTTGTCGCGGGAGGCGCGGTCGGCCTGCTGCTGCTGGGCCTGGGCGGCGTCGGCCTTGGCCTTGGCGTCGGCCGCGGCCTTCTCCTCGGCCTGGCGCAGCGCCTGGCGCTCCTGCTCGGTCAGCGTGTTGAGCAGGTCCTGGGCCGCCTTCAGCTTGCCCTGGACCTCCTCCTTGGAGGCCTTCAGCTGCTGGGTGGTCGACTCCAGCTCGGCGAGCTTGCCCTGGGCCTCGTTGCGGTCCTGGTCGAGCTTGCGCTGCTGCTCCTGGAGCTCCTTCAGCTGACCCTTCTGGGTGCTGCCGGCCTGGTTCAGCGCGTCGGCCTGGCTGAGGAAGGTGTCCGGGCTGGAGGAGAACATCAGCTGGACGGTCGGGGATATGCCCCCGTTGCGGTACTGCTCGCCGGCGATCTCGGCCAGGCCGCCCTGGAGCTCGGTGACCTGGGCCTGCTGACGGGCCACCTGGTCCTGCATGCCGGAGACCTGCTTCTCCAGCTCCTGCTGCTTGGCCTGGGCCGCGTTGTAGTTCTCGGTCGCGATCTCGGCCTGCTCGTTGAGCTGGTCGACCTGCCCCTTGACCTGTT
Organism: Kitasatospora sp. NPDC127116; assembly: GCF_042677365.1. NCBI lineage: Bacteria > Bacillati > Actinomycetota > Actinomycetes > Kitasatosporales > Streptomycetaceae > Kitasatospora > Kitasatospora sp. NPDC127116. The sequence goes on along the minus strand of NZ_JBHXTL010000062.1, from coordinate 38,294 downwards.
CCTTGGTCGGCTGCGGGTCGGCGTGGGCGCCTTGCGCGGAGAGGACGACGGCTGCCGCGGCGACACCGGTCAGGATCGAGACCCGGGCGCGGCCTGCGGGCTTGGGACGACGATGGGACGCCACGAAGGCGGACTCCTTCTTCCTACGTCCGCCTACCGGGTGAGCTGACGGGTTCGGGCCGGAAGCATGCCCTACGACGCCTCACGGCCGTTCCATCGGCCGACCTGGCGTCGATTCACCCCGGAGGAACGTGGTTCCCCGGCTCCGCTCCGCAGCGCCCCCAAAACACTGGGCTCCCCTGTCGGGCAGTCGCTTCGACCTGCCCCGCTGCCTCACGAACTCGACGGTAACCACCGCCGCCACCCTGGCTGGGCGATCGACAGTGCGGTGGTTCAGGGCACGACCCTAGTAACTGAACCGTGATCGGTTCAAATCCTTGTCAGAAAAAAGACCAAAGATTTCCCAAGTTCTTCTGTGAAAATGACCGATGGTGACCACTGGCACACAGATGGCTGATCAGTTCTCAGCATGTGGTCGCGAAGGGACGGAAAGCCGAACGCCACCCCCGAACGAGGGGTGGCGCTTTTCACAGCCCCCGGAAGGGCCCCGCGGGCGTGTCGGGCCGTCAGACCCGGCGGATGGTGTTGATCGACATCGCGTCGGCCTTCATCACCTTCACCACGTCACCGGTGTGCGGCGCGTGGACCACCATGCCGTTGCCGATGTACATCCCGACGTGGTGCATGTCGTTGCCGTAGACCACCAGGTCGCCCGGCTGGGCCTGGTCCAGCGAGGGCACCCGGGTGCCGTAGTGGCCCTGCTCCTGCGAGGTGCGCGGCAGCGAGACGCCCGCCTGCCCGTACGCCCAGACCATCAGGCCCGAGCAGTCGAAGGTGGTCGAGCCGGTGGCGCCCCACACGTACGGCGAGCCCTGCTTGCTCATCGCCTTGGCCATCGCCACGGCCGCGTAGCCGCTGGCCGGCGGCAGGCTGCTGAGGTCGACCCGGTCGCTGCCGCGCGAGGCGCGGTCGTCCTGTGCCTGCTGGGCCTTCAGCGCGGCGCGGTCGGTGGCGCTCAGCGAGTTCAGCAGGTCCTGGGCGGCCTTCAGCTTGGTGTTGACGTCCGCCTTGGCCTGGTTCAGGTCCTTGGTGGTGGTGTCCAGCGAGGCGAGCACGGCGGAGGCCTCGACCTTCTCCTGGTCCAGCCGGCGCTGCTGGTCCAGCAGCCCCTTGAGCGCCTCGGCCTGGCTGCTGCTGGCCTGCTGGACGGTGGAGGCCTTCTCCAGGTAGCCGGACGGGTCGGAGGTGAGCATCAGCTGGACGGACGGGTCGATGCCGCCGGTGCGGTACTGCTCGCCCGCCACCTCGGCGAGGCCGCCCTGGAGCTGGGTCATCTGCTCCTGGCTGCGGGCCACCTGGTCCTGCAGCTGGTCGGCCTGCTTGCGCAGCTGGTCGGCCCGCTCCTTGGCGCCGTTGTACTTCTCCGCCGCCTGCTCCTGCTCCTCCTGGAGCTGGTCGATCTGCGCCTTGACGTCCGTTTTGTTCGGCTGCGGCGCGGCGTGCGCGGCCACCTGGGCGGAGAGGGCGACCGCGGTCGCAGCAGCAGCGGTGAGCACGGAGATCCGCGCGCGGCTCGGCTGCTTGGGACGGCGGTGGGAGGCCAAGGGTCCTGCTCCTTCTTCCAACGGACTCACCTGATGGGATGAGATTCCGGAAAATAGGTTTGACGCCAGACCCTAGTGAAGATCTATCCGTTTTGCCACTCCCCCGAAGGTGTGAACTCCGGTCCGCACACTGACGACACGGGACCCGCACACCATCCCGGAACCACTCCTGACCAGGCATCGCACGGCCGCTCGGGGTCAGGGGCGCGCCAGCCGGTTCAGCAGCAGCACCGAGGCCACGGGGCGCGCGCCCGCCTTCCGCACGCCGTCCGCGACCTCCCGGTCGGTGGACACCACCACCACCGGACGGCCCTGCGGCTCGGCCCGCACCAGACGGCGGATCAGCTCGTCGGCCGTCTCCCCGGTCCGGCTGAACCGCACCCGGACCCCGCGCGGCGGCGCCATGATCACCGGGACGTCCAGGTCCTGCCCGTCGAACACGCAGGTGACCTCCGCCTGGGTGCGCTGCGCCAGCATCGCCAGCCCGCCCAGCAGCCGGATCCGCTGCTGCTCCAGCGGCAGCGTCGGATAACCGGTCTTGGTCACGTTGTAGCCGTCCACCACCAGGTGCACCTGGGGGATCGCCAGCAGCTGGTCCAGCAGCGCCGGATCGTCCTCGGCCAGCCCGCGCCGGGCCACGTCGTGGGGCGAGGCCGCCCCCGGCACCACCGCCTCCACCAGGTCCGCCGGGCGGATCTGGGAGACCGGCAGCGCCAGCTCCCGCTGGAGCCCCTGGGCCGACTGCAGCACGGTGTCCAGCAGCAGCCGCAGCCGCATGTCCTCGACGCTGCGCCCCTCACGGGCCGACCGGCGGCCCTGCTCGACCGCGTTCTCCAGCTCCGAGACCCGGTGCCTGAGCCTGCGCGCCTCGGTCTCGGCCGCACCGCGCTCGGCCGCGGACTGCGCCTTCAGCGCTTCCAGCTCGCCGGCCACCCGGCGGGTCTCGGCCTGCGCCCGGCGGGTGTCGCTCTCCAGCGACCGCACCTTCTTGCGCAGCGACTCGGCCTCCTTGCGGACGCCGTCCGACTCGGCCCGCTGCCGGTCCACGTCCGCCCGCGCGGAGGCCCGCACCTCGGCCAGCTCGGCGTGCAGCTTCTCGACCAGCCGGGCCGACTCCGCGGCCGCGTCCTCGGCACCGGCCCGCTCGGCCTCCTCGCCGGCCTCGGCCACCAGCCGGCTCCAGCCCGCCGAACGCACCAGGTAGGCGGCGGCCGCGACGTCCATCGGATCGGCGGCGCTCGGGACGGTGCCCGACTCCAGCGCCTTCACCAGGTCCGGCTGCCCGAGGCGCAGCCGCTCCGCTATCCGCACCCGGAAGGCGGGCTCCGCCTCCAGGGCCGCCGCCAGCGCGGTGGCCGCGTACTTGGCCCGCCGCGCCGGGGTGAACTTCACGTACTGACGCAGGCTCTGCGGGAGCTCGCCCGCCGGAAGCCCGCCGAGCGCGTCCGAGGCCAGCCCGACCACGCGCCGGCGCACGCCCTCGGGCAGCGGCCGGTCGAGCTTCTCGACAGCGTGCTCCGCCGCGGGCTCGGAGGAGTCGTTCGCCGCCCCGGCCGCCGCCCCGGCCCGGGCCTCGGCCGCAGCGGGCTGAAGCCCCTGGGCTTCGCCGGGCTCCTTCGCTGCGTCCACCACGTCCTCGGCTCCGATCCTGGTCCAGCGGGGCACGGCCGCGACCTCCCCCTGTCGTCACGCTCCGTGCGTCTTGTTCTGCATTGTCCCGTGCGGCGCGGGTGGGTGCGCCGCGCACCCACCCGCCGCGGCGGCGGGGATCAGCCCTGCTCGGTGGGGGCCTGCGCCCCCTCGGCACCCGGGCGGGCCACCAGCTCGACCTGGTCCACCGCGTTGCACCAGCGGCAGCGCACCGACTCGATGGTCTCGCTCAGCACCTCGGTCTCCTCGACCTTGGACTCGCCGGCCAGGTCGAAGTGCAGGAACTCGGTCACCCGCGCGGTGCGGGTCACGTCGAAGCGGGTGAGGTTGCCGCACAGGGTGCAGCGCCAGCGCGTCTCGGCGGTCAGGGCGGGGACGGTCATCGGGGGGTCCTCTCGGGTGGTCCCTTCGTGGGCCAGGCGCTCCCCCCGGAGCCCCGGCATCGGCGGCGGGAGGCGGGAATGCCCGCCCCAAGCCTATTGCCTGGGGCAACCATCGCGGCCACCGGTCGCCCGAACACCCGCACTGGTCCACCTGCCGTAAACCGCCGTGTCACCTGCGGCGCCCGGAGGGATGCTTGGCCGCATGGCGCTCGCGGTCCCCGACGACACCGCCGCCCGGGGCGGCCGCCCGGCCGCGACCGTCCCGGCGGTCAGCTACGCCCTGATCGCACTCAACACCCTGGTCTTCCTGCTCGGCCCGGCCGCCGGGCTCAACCCGCTGTACGGCACCGGCCTGGCCCGGGTCTGCGCGGAGCAGCGGTACGAGCAGCGCTGGGGCGCCGTCCCGGCCGAGGTGCTGGCCGGGCGGCCGCTGACCGCCGCGCAGCTGGCCGAGGCCCCCGACCCGGTCCCCGGCTGCCCGGCCGCCCCGACCCCGGGCAAGCACCCGGCCCTGTCCGTCCTCACCGGGCTCTTCCTGCACGCCGGCTGGCTCCACCTGCTGGGGAACCTGCTCTTCCTCCAGGTCTTCGGCCCCACCGTCGAACGGCGGCTGGGCCGGGCCCGGTACGCCGTCTTCTACCTGGCCGCCGGCAGCCTGACCACGTACGGCTTCGCGCTCGCCGAGGCGCACTCGCCGAACTCCACCCGGGTGCTCATCGGGGCCTCCGGGGCGATCGCCGCCGCGCTCGGCGCCTATCTGCGCCTCCACCCCCGGGCCCGGGTCACCACCCTCGTCCCGCTGCTGCTCTTCCTGCCGCTGCGGTTCCCCGCCTGGCTGGTGCTCGGCCTCTGGTTCGCCCTGCAGTGGTGGTCGGTGCACTCGGCCGGGCCCGGGGTGGCGTACCTGGTCCACGTGATCGGCTTCTCGGCCGGGTTCCTCTACGCCTGCACCGTGGTTCGCCACCCCCCGCGACGACCCGGCCGACGCCCGATACGCTGGCGGCACCCCACAAAGGAGCCCGAACTGTGATCACCGCCATCGTCCTGATCAAGACCAGTGTCGACCGCATCCCGGAGATCGCCGAATCCATCGCCGCCATCGACGGCGTCAGCGAGGTCTACTCGGTGACCGGGGGCTACAACCTGGTGGCGATGGTGCGGGTGCGCCGGCACGACGACCTGGCCGAGGTCATCCCGGGCCGGCTCAACAAGGTCCCGGGCGTGGCCCACACCGAGACCCAGATCGCCTTCCGCACCTACTCCCAGCACGACCTGGAAGCCGCCTTCGCCCTCGGCCTGGACGAGTAGCGCTCAGCCCTCGCGCCGCCCCCGGTCGATCTGCACGGTCGCGACGCAGCGCCCGCCCTCGTTGCGGTAGTTCCAGGCCGCCCCGTCCGTGACCAGCTCCCGGACGGCGGTCAGGAAGCGGTCGACGTGCTCGTCCGGCGTCCCGGCGCCGAAGCTCACCCGGATCGCGTTCAGGCTGCGCTCGCCCGGCAGCGAGGGCTCCGGCGCGCCACACTCGGACGGGGCGACGTCCTCGTCCCCGAGCAGCGTGCGCACCAGCGGGTGGGCACAGAACAGGCCGTCGCGCACCCCGATGCCGTACTCGGCGGACAGCGCGGCCGAGAAGTGCGAGCTGTTCCAGCCCCGGACGACGAAGGACAGCACGCCGACCCGGGCGGAGTCGGAGCCGAACAGGTTCAGCACCTTGACCTGCGGGATCCGCTCCAGCCCGGCCGTCAGCCGGGCGATCAGCTGCTGCTCGCGGGCCTCCAGCGCATCGAAGCCGGCCTCGGTCAGGGCCCGGCAGGCCGAGGCGATCGCGTAGGCGCCGATGACGTTCGGCGAGCCGGCCTCGTGCCGGGCCGGGCCGGTGTGCCACTGCACGGCCACCGAGCCGTCGCTCTCCCGGGCCACCGTCCGGGTCGCCCCGCCGCCGGCCAGGTACGGCTCGGCCGCGTCCAGCCAGTCCGCCCGGCCGGCCAGCACCCCGGCGCCGAACGGCGCGTAGATCTTGTGGCCGGAGAAGGCGATCCAGTCGACGTCCAGCTCGCGGACCGAGACCCGGTGGTGCGGCGCCAGCTGGGCGGCGTCCAGCACCACCCGGGCGCCGTGCCGGTGCGCGGTCCGGGTCAGCTCGGCGACCGGCCACAGTTCGCCGGTCACGTTGGAGGCGCCGGTGACGCAGAGCAGCTTGGGGCCCTCGGGCGCCCCGGCGAGGGCGGCGTCCAGGGCGGCCACCGCCTCGGCCCGGGAGCGCGGCGCCCGCAGGTAGGTGACGCCCAGTCCGGCGTGCGCCCAGGGCAGCAGCGAGGCGTGGTGCTCGGTCTCGAAGGCGAACACCCGGGTGCCGGCCGGAAGGGCCGCGGCCAGCAGGTTGAGCGAGTCGGTGGTGGCCCGGGTGAAGACCACCTGGTCGCCCTCGCGCAGGTCGAGGAACTCGCCGACGGTGCGGCGGCTCTGCTCGAACAGGTCGGTGGACAGCTGGGAGAGGTACCCGGCCCCGCGGTGGACGCTGCCGTAGTACGGCGCGTAGGCGGCGACGTCGTCCCACACCCGCTGGAGCGCCGGGGAGCTGGCCGCGTAGTCCAGCGCCGCGTAGCCGACCTTCTCACCGTTGGCGAGCGGGACCTGGACGTCGGCGCCGAGGACGGCGAGCGGGGCGCAGGTCTCGGTGGTGGCGAGAGGGGACATGAGGATGCACTCCTTCAGGGGTGAGGGACCCCGGGAGTGCTAGTCGTCGGGCGTCCGCGCTTGTCGCACGGACGGCTTGCCGTGACGACCCGGTCCTCACCCAGGGCACCCCGCCACGGACGGAGGGTTGCCGGACAGCCAGCTGGGGCTTCGCACTGTCACTCATGACCTGGCCAAGACTCTAGGCCGCGTCCATCGGGTGGTCAAACGGGCATCCAGCATCCGGACAGCGCGGGAGCCCGTGCCGGCGTTCCGGCACGGGCTCCCCAACTACCGCCTCAGATCCGGCTGGTGGCCTCCGACCAGCGTCGCAGCAGGTCCTGCGCGGCACCGGAGTCGATCGCCTCCGCGGCCCGCTCCATGCCGGCCGCCAGCTGCTCGGCGAGCGGCGCCTCGCCGAGGTCCAGCGCGACCAGCGCCGCCGCCGTGTTCAGCAGGACGGCGTCCCGCACCGGCCCGTGCTCCCCCGCCAGCAGCCGCCGTGCGACCTCGGCGTTGTACGAGGCGTCCGCCCCGCGCAGCGCCTCGATGCCGACCAGCTCGATGCCGACGTCCCGCGGGTCGAAGGTGGTCTCGGTGACCACCCCGTCGCGCACCAGCCAGACCTGCGAGGTGGTGGTGATGGTCAGCTCGTCCAGCCCGTCGTCGCCGCGGAAGACCAGCGCCGTCGCGCCCCGTTCGGCCAGCACCCCGGCGATCAGCCCGGCCAGCCGGGTGTCGAAGCAGCCGATGGCGTGCGCGGTGACCCTGGCCGGGTTGGTGAGCGGGCCGAGGATGTTGAAGGAGGTCGGCACCCCGAGGTCGCGCCGCGCGGTGGCGGCGTGCCGCATCGAGGGGTGGAACTTGGCCGCGAAGCAGAAGGTGAGACCAACCTCCTCGGCCACCTCGGCGACCCGCTGCGCGGAGAGGTCCAGCGCCACCCCGAGCTTCTCCAGCACGTCCGAGGAGCCGCTGGCGGAGGAGGCCGACCGGTTGCCGTGCTTGACCACCTTGGCGCCGGCGGCCGCCGCGACGATCGCCGACATGGTGGAGATGTTGACGGTCTTCGCCCGGTCCCCGCCGGTGCCGACGATGTCCACCGCCGGTCCGGGGATCTCCAGCGGCTCGGCGTGCTCGTACATCGCGTCGACCAGGCCGGCGATCTCCTCGACCGACTCGCCCTTGGCCCGCAGAGCGATCATGAACCCGGCCACCTGCACGGGGGACGCCTCGCCGCTCATGATCCGGTCCATCGCCCACGCGGTGGACGCGCGGTCGAGGTCCTCCCCCTGCAACAGCGCGGCCAGGAGGTCCGGCCAGGTGCGGATCACCTGCGCGGGGTCGCTACCGCCGTTCGCAGGGTTCACGTTCACCATGGCTGACTCCAGCTGTTTGTCGGTTCCCCGCTCCGGGGGGACGTCCGTACGGATGGAGCCAGCCTATCGAGCGAAGGGGCCGCTTCTACCCCTCTCTTTTCCAGTTGCCGGGGGGGAATTCAGCGGACGACCGGAGTCCGCTTCGCCAGCCGCGCCCGCAGCAGGGTGGCGACCGCCCCGGCCAGCGCCACCGGCTCCACCGGGCGGGAGATGGCGGCGTCCGCCCGGCTCCAGGCGGCGAGCCAGGAGTCCTGCGGCCGGCCGATCAGCACCAGCACCGGCGGGCAGCCGTAGATCTCGTCCTTGAGCTGGCGCCCGAGCCCCAGCCCCCCGGCCGGAACGGCCTCGCCGTCCAGCACGCAGAGGTCCACGCCCCCCTTCTCCAGTGCCTTGAGCACCGCGGGGGTGGTCGCGCACTCCAGGTAGGACAGTTCCGGAAGATCCTCGGCGGGCCGACGGCCGAGCGCCGTCAGCACCTGCTCGCGGGTGTTGCGGTCGTCGCTGTAGACGAGGACGGTGAGCGTCTCATCGGTCGTGTACGCCATGGACCCTGCTCCCTCAAGTGTGATCCGGACCACGTTCGCCTGATCCGGATGCTACTCCCGATCACCCTCCGCCGAGTCCCCCTCGCGCACGATCCGTCCCGAGCCGCCGCGCCCCGGGCTCACCCGCCCGGAGGACGGCCCGTCACCCGATCCCGTCCAGTCCACCCGTACGGCCGACCCCGGGCCCGTCCCCCTACCTCCCACGGCTGCTCCGACCGTGCAGCGACGCGCCGGGCAACGGGGTCGCAGGCCCCTCCGAGGAACCATCAGAAAAGGGACACGCCGCTGCTCAACCCCCGTCCGGGCACCCCGGCACCCCCCAAGGGGGCATACCGCACGCACCGGACACTCCGAGGGACACCCCCCGACGTGAAGACGGAATAAGGGACCGACATAATGTCCGTCGTGGCGACAGCAACAGCAGTAGAAACCGGGCACGCGCACGGATCGGTCAACCGGCCGAACATGGTCAGCGTCGGAACGATCGTCTGGCTCAGTTCCGAGTTGATGTTCTTCGCGGCCCTCTTCGCGATGTACTTCACGCTCCGCTCCGTCAAGGGGCCGGAGTTCTGGACCGAGAAGGCCCACGCCCTCAACGTGCCCTTCTCCTCGGTCAACACCACGATCCTGGTGCTCTCCTCGCTCACCTGCCAGCTCGGCGTGTTCGCTGCCGAGCGCGGTGACGTGAAGAAGCTCCGGGCGTGGTTCATCCTCACGTTCGCCATGGGCGCGGTCTTCATCGGCGGCCAGGTCTTCGAGTACACCGAGCTGGTCAAGAAGGACGGCCTGTCGCTGTCCTCCGACCCGTACGGCACGGTGTTCTACCTGACCACCGGCTTCCACGGGCTGCACGTGACGGGTGGTCTGATCGCCTTCCTGCTGGTCCTGGGACGGACGTACGCAGCCAAGCGCTTCACGCACGAGCAGGCCACCGCGGCGATCGTCGTGTCGTACTACTGGCACTTCGTCGACGTCGTGTGGATCGGCCTGTTCGCGACCATCTACCTGATCAAGTAACCAGCTGATCAGGTCGCTGGCCACCGGCTGCGGCCCCCGCCCTCACCGGCGACGGGCCGCTTCTGCCGGTGCCGACGCTCCCACCGACCGACCGCGCGCGCAGCCCTAGACAGGCAGCCTCGTGCCGGCCAGACCGGCCGCCGGGTGCACCCACCAGTCGACCAGATCCTGACACCGGGGTTATTCCGTGAAAAAGCTCTCCGCACGACGGCGCCACCCATTGGCGGCGCTGGTCGTCCTACTTCTCGCCCTGGCGGCAACCGGGGGGCTGTACGCCGCGTTCGCGCCCGCCGACAAGGCGCAGGCCGACGTCGCCGCGCAGTCGCTCGCGATCGATGAGGGCAAGAAGCTCTTCGCCGTCGGTTGCTCCTCCTGCCACGGCATGAACGGCCAGGGCAGCAGTGACGGTCCGAGCCTGGTCGGCGTCGGCTCCGCCGCTGTCGACTTCCAGGTCGGCACCGGCCGCATGCCCGCCCAGCAGCCCGGCGCCCAGGTCCCGCGCAAGAAGAACATCTACTCGCAGGCCGAGATCGACCAGCTCGCCGCCTACGTCGCCTCGCTCGGTCCCGGCCCGGTGACCCCGACGGAGGAGCAGTTCACCTCGACCAACCCCGAGGACATCTCCAAGGGTGGCGAGCTGTTCCGCACCAACTGCGCCCAGTGCCACAACTTCGCCGGCCAGGGTGGTGCCCTGACCAAGGGCAAGTACGCCCCGTCGCTCGAGGGCGTGGACGCCAAGCACATCTACGAGGCCATGCAGACCGGCCCGCAGAACATGCCGTCGTTCCCGGACACCACCATGCCCGAGGAGCAGAAGAAGCAGATCGTGGCCTTCGTCCGCCACACCACCAACGATGAGCCCAACCCCGGCGGTCTCACCCTGGGCAGCCTCGGTCCGGTGACCGAGGGTCTGTTCGGCTGGATCTTCGGCCTCGGCACGCTCATCGCGGTCGCGATCTGGGTCGCCGCCCACACCACCAAGGCCAAGAAGTCATGAGCCACGACATGTCAGAAGAGAAGCTCCCGGAGCCGCACGGCTCCGCCGGCGAGGTGGCCGACCACGGCAGCCCGTTCGCCGACCCGGGCCTGCCGGCCCACGAGCCCCGGCGCACCGACATCGACGAGCGGGCCGCCCAGCGCGCCGAGCGCCAGGTCTCGCTGATGTTCGTGATCTCGATGCTCGCCACCGTGGGCTTCATCGCCTCGTACGTGGCCATCGACCCGGACAAGATCGTCTACATCTTCCCGCTCGGTCACGTCAGCGCGCTGAACTTCGCGCTCGGCCTGACCCTGGGCATCGCGCTGTTCATGATCGGCGCGGGCGCGGTCCACTGGGCCCGCACCCTGATGTCGGACGTCGAGCTGCCGGCCGAGCGTCACCCGATCGAGGCTTCCGACGAGGTCCGCGCGGACGTCATCGAGCAGTTCAAGACCGGCGCCGCCGAGTCCGGCTTCGGCCGCCGCAAGATGATCCGCAACACCCTGATCGGCTCCATGGCGCTGGTCCCGCTCTCCGGCGTGGTCCTGCTCCGTGACCTTGGCCCGCTTCCCGAGAAGAAGCTCAAGGAGACCGGTTGGAAGGAGGCGACCGAGGCCAAGCCGCTGCCGCTGATCAACATGAACACGCTGCAGCCGATGAAGCCCGAGGACATCGTCATCGGCTCGCTCACCTTCGCCATGCCGGAGGGCCTGTCCACGCACAGCGAGGACTTCCAGCAGCGGATCGCCAAGGACGCCCTGATGCTGGTCCGCATCGCGCCCGAGGACATCAAGGACGAGAAGTCCAAGGAGCTCGGATTCGAGGGCATCCTCGCCTACTCCAAGATCTGCACCCACGTCGGCTGCCCGATCAGCCTGTACGAGCAGCAGACCCACCACGCGCTCTGCCCCTGCCACCAGTCGACCTTCGACCTGGCGGACGGCGCCCGCGTCATCTTCGGCCCGGCCGGTCACCCGCTGCCGCAGCTGAAGATCATCACTGACGAGAAGGGCAACCTGGTCGCCACCGGCGACTTCGATGAGCCCGTCGGCCCGAGCTACTGGGAGCGTGCTCGATGAGTAGCGCGAGCAGCACCACGACCGGTGCCGCCAAGCCCTCCAGCACGCGTGAGAAGCCCGCCAACAAGTGGGAAGCCGCGGCTGACTGGACGGACGGCCGGCTGGGGATCTACTCCCTCGCCAAGGCCAACCTGCGGAAGATCTTCCCGGACCACTGGTCCTTCATGCTGGGCGAGATCTGCCTCTACACGTTCGTCATCATCATCCTGACCGGCGTCTACCTGACGCTGTTCTTCAAGCCCTCGATGGCCGAGGTCGTCTACGACGGCTCGTACGTGCCGCTCAAGGGCATCCCGATGTCGGAGGCCTACGCCTCCACGGTGGACATCAGCTTCGAGGTCCGCGGCGGTCTGCTGATCCGTCAGATCCACCACTGGGCCGCCCTGGTCTTCGTGGCCGCGATGCTCGTGCACATGATGCGCGTGTTCTTCACCGGCGCGTTCCGCAAGCCGCGTGAGATCAACTGGGTCTTCGGCTTCCTGCTGCTGGTCCTGGGCATGTTCGACGGCTTCTTCGGCTACTCCCTGCCGGACGACCTGCTGTCGGGCACCGGTATCCGCTTCATGGAAGGCGCGATCCTCGCCGTCCCGCTGATCGGCACCTACGTCCAGATGTTCCTGTTCGGGGGCGAGTTCCCCGGCCACGACATCGTGCCGCGCTTCTTCACGATCCACGTGCTGCTGATCCCGGGCATCATGCTCGGCCTGCTGGTGGCGCACCTGATCCTGGTCTTCTACCACAAGCACACCCAGTGGGCGGGCCCGGGCAAGACCGAGAAGAACGTCGTCGGCATGCCGCTGATGCCGGTCTACATGGCCAAGGCCGGTGGCTTCTTCTTCCTGGTGTTCGGCCTCATCGCCGTCGTCTCGGCGATCGCCACGATCAACCCGATCTGGGCGTACGGCCCGTACCGTCCGGACCAGGTCTCCACGGACGCCCAGCCCGACTGGTACATGGGCTTCTCCGAGGGCCTGATCCGTGTCATGCCGGGCTGGGAGATCAGCGTCTGGGGCGGCCACACCCTCAACCTGGGTGTCATGATCCCGCTGGCGATCTTCCCGCTGGTCCTGGTCTCGATCGCGGTCTACCCGTTCATCGAGAGCTGGATCACCGGCGACAAGCGCGAGCACCACATCCTGGACCGCCCGCGCAACGCTCCGGTCCGCACCGCCCTGGGTGCCGCCTGGATCAGCCTCTACCTGGTGCTGCTGATGGGTGGTGGCAACGACCTGTTCGCCACCCACCTGCACCTGTCGATCAACTCGATCACCTACTTCGTCCGCGTCGGCTTCTTCGTCGTCCCGGTCGTCGTCTTCATCATCACCAAGCGCTGGTGCCTCGGCCTCCAGCGCCGTGACAAGGAGAAGGTGCTGCACGGCCGCGAGACGGGCGTCATCAAGCGCCTGCCGCACGGCGAGTTCATCGAGGTGCACGCCCAGCTGCCGCAGAAAGACCTGTTCAAGCTCACCGTGCACGACCAGAACCAGCCGGTCGAGCTGCCGGCCCAGACGGACGAGAACGGCGTGGCCCGCAAGGCCGGCGTCCTCACCCGCACCCGGGCCAAGCTCTCCCGCGGCTTCTACGGCGAGGGCAGCCAGATCCCCAAGCCGACCGCCGAGGAGCACCACGAGATCACCAGCGGCCACGGCCACCACTGATCCCGTAAGCGCCACAGCGCCACCCCGAGGGCCGCTGACCAGAGTTCTTCTGGTCGGCGGCCCTCGGGCTTTCCCAGGTCTGCCAGTCCCGTACCCGCCCGCCGCGCCACCAGGAGCCCCCGTGCAGCTGTCCGTCGACCCCGCCTCGGCCACTCCCCCGTACGAGCAGATCCGCGCCCAGATCGCCGACCGGGCCCGCTCCGGCGAGCTGCCGACCGGGCTGCGGCTGCCCACCGTCCGGGCCCTGGCCGAGGAGCTGGGGCTGGCCGCCGGCACCGTCGCCCGGGCCTACCGCGAGCTGGAGGCGGACGGCGTGGTGGAGACCCACGGCCGGCGCGGCACGCTGATCGCCGCCACCGGGGACGCCGCCCACCGGCTGACCGCCGAGGCCGCCGCCGAGTTCGCCGCCAGGGCGAGCCGCCTGGGCGTCTCCCGCTCGGACGCCCTGGCCGCCGTGGACACCGCTCTGCGGCTGGCCTTCCCGGAGGGCTGACGGGCCCCTCCCGGGCCCGTCAGAGGTCGGGGCGGATCATCCCCGCGGCGGGGGCCTGGGAGGGCGGTGCGGTGGTGCTGACGGGCTGTCCCGAGGCGCTGTGCTTGACCCAGTCCGTCCAGGCGACGTTCCAGTCCCCGAAGCCGTTGCCGAAGGACTCCATCGCGCCGCCCCGGCTGTTCACCACCGTCACCAGGTCCCCGACCCGGGTGTGCTGGTAGAACCACTCGGCGTTGCCGGTGCTCATGCCGGTGCAGCCGTGGCTGACGTTCTCGATGCCCTGCGAGCCGACCGACCAGGGCGCCGCGTGGACGTACTCGCCGCTCCAGGTCACCCGGGTGGCCCACTTCACGTCGAGGTCGTACGACTCCGTGCTGCCAGCGGCTATGCCGATGGTCTCGCCGTTCATCCGGACCGACCGCTCCTGGCCGAGCACCACCTTGACGCCGTTGCGGGTGTCGAAGCCGGGCTTGCCGGTGGTGACCGGGATGGTCTTCAGCACCTCGCCGTCGCGCTTCAGGGTGAGCTCGTGGGCGGCCGCGTCGATCACCGACTCCACCCGCTCGCCGATCCGCAGCTTCAGCGAGCTGCGGTCACCGCCGTAGAGGCCGTCCGCGATCCGGCTGCCGGTGCCGTCGAAGGCCAGCGAGACGGCCGTGCCGGCCGGCCAGTAGGCCTCCGGGCGGAAGTGCAGGTTCTTGTCGTCCACCCAGTACCAGGCCCCGGTGACGACGGGCTGGGAGCCGACCGTCAGGGCCCGCTCGACCTCCTGGCGGGCCTGCGGGTCCGTCACCGCCTCGGAGAGCTGCACGGTGAGCGGCTGGCCCACCCCGTAGACGCCGGTGCCGGAGGAGTCCGGGCCGAGCTTGGCGGTCAGCAGGCGCTGGGCGGCGACGGTGCTGAAGCTCGCGGTGGTGTCGCCGCGGCCGCCCCTGCCGTCGTCGGCGGAGATCCGCACCGTGTACGCGGTCGAGGCCTTCAGCCGGCCGGTGGTCTGCCAGCTGCGCTGGTCCTCCGCGAGCTTCCCGGCGACCACCCGGCCGTCCGGGCCGACCACGGTGACGTCGGTGAGCGTGCTGCCCTGGACCGCGCTCACGGTGACCGGCTGGGAGGGATCGGCCGTGCCGTCCGCCGAGAGGTGGACCAGCGGGGCCGCGTCGATCCGGTGCGGCCCGGCGGGCTCGTCGACCCCGGCCGTGCAGGCGGCCAGCGGGGCCAGCACTGCGAGGGCCAGCGAGATGCCGCCTAGAGCTGCGATTCCACGCCTGTCGGCCATGACCGCCTCCGAGGGTTCGCACGATTGATCAGATCGTAGGAACGCCCCCCGGTGAAGCGACATCCGAGGGACTTCCCGTTCACCCACCGGAGTGAGGCCGTCATCCCGGGGACGCAGCAGGACCGGGGAACGCGGCAACGCCGGGGGACGCAGCAGGGCCGGCCCCCCGTGCGGGAGGACCGGCCCTGGTGCGGAGGCGGGAACCTACTGGTTCTGGTTCTCGCCCCGGTAGAACTCGAAGACCCATCCGAAGATGCCGATCATGATGATCGGGGCGGCCCAGAACATCAGCCACCAGCCGAAGATCACGCCCAGGAAGGCGAGCGCGCCACCGAGCGCCAGCGAGAGCGGCTGCCAGCTGTGCGGGGCGAAGAAGCCCAGCTCGCCGGAGTCGTCCGCGACCTCGGCCTCGGGGTTGTCACCCGCGCCGCTGTCCACCCGGCGGGCGGTGAAGGCGAGGTAGTACCCGATGAAGGCACACAGACCGAAGGCCAGGAACAGCGCGGTGGTACCGGCCGCCTCGATGCCCTTGTCCGAGTGGTTGGTCCACAGGCCGTAGGTCACGGCCATGGCCAGCACGAAGACCGACAGGCCAAGGAAGATCTTTCCCTGTTCCTTCATCAGGCGTCGCCCTCCTTGTTGCCCTTGCCCAGCTTCGGGGCGTCGTACTTCGCCGGGGTCACACCGGCGAGGTGCTTGGCCGGCTCGCCGTGGTTCTCCAGGTAGTCCAGCGCGGCGATCTCCGGGTGGTGGAGGTCGAAGGCCGGGGATTCGGAGCGGATCCGCGGGAGGGTGAGGAAGTTGTGCCGCGGCGGCGGGCAGGAGGTCGCCCACTCCAGCGAGCGGCCGAAGCCCCACGGGTCGTCCGCGGTGACCTTCTCGCCGTACTTGGCGGTCTTCCAGACGTTGTAGAGGAACGGCAGGATCGACAGGCCGAGCACGAAGGAGCCGATGGTCGAGACGGTGTTCAGGGTGGTGAAGCCGTCCGAGGCCAGGTAGTCGGCGTAGCGGCGGGGCATGCCCTCCGCGCCGAGCCAGTGCTGCACCAGGAAGGTGGTGTGGAAGCCGAAGAACAGCGTCCAGAAGGTGATCTTGCCGAGGCGCTCGTCCAGCATCTTGCCGGTCATCTTCGGCCACCAGAAGTGGAAGCCGGCGAACATCGCGAACACGACGGTGCCGAAGACCACGTAGTGGAAGTGGGCGACGACGAAGTACGAGTCCGAGACGTGGAAGTCGATCGGCGGGGAGGCCAGCAGAACACCGGTCAGACCACCGAAGAGGAAGGTGACCAGGAAGCCGACCGTCCAGAGCATCGGGGTCTCGAAGCTCAGCGAGCCCTTCCACATGGTGCCGACCCAGTTGAAGAACTTCACACCGGTCGGGACCGCGATCAGGAAGGTCATGAACGAGAAGAACGGCAGCAACACCTGCCCGGTGACGTACATGTGGTGCGCCCACACCGTCACGGACAGACCGGCGATCGCGATGGTGGCCGCGACCAGACCGGAGTAACCGAACATCGGCTTGCGGCTGAAGACCGGGATGATCTCCGACACGATGCCGAAGAACGGCAGCGCGATGATGTACACCTCGGGGTGGCCGAAGAACCAGAAGAGGTGCTGCCACAGCAGGGCCCCGCCGTTGGCCGGGTCGAAGACGTGGGCACCGAACTTGCGGTCCGCCTCCAGGGCGAACAGCGCGGCGGCCAGCACCGGGAAGGCCAGCAGGACCAGCACCGAGGTCAGCAGGACGTTCCAGACGAAGATCGACATCCGGAACATCGTCATGCCCGGAGCGCGCATGCAGATGATCGTGGTGATGAAGTTGACCGCGCCGAGGATCGTGCCGAAGCCGGAGAAGGCCAGACCCATGATCCACATGTCGCCGCCGATGCCGGGCGAGTGCACCGCGTCGGACAGCGGGGAGTAGGCGAACCAACCGAAGTTGGCGGCGCCGTTCGGGGTCAGGAAGCCCGCCACCGCGATGGTCGAGCCGAAGAGGTACAGCCAGTACGCGAACATGTTCAGACGCGGGAACGCCACGTCCGGGGCGCCGATCTGGAGCGGCATGATCCAGTTCGCGAAGCCGGCGAAGAGCGGCGTCGCGAACATCAGCAGCATGATCGTGCCGTGCATCGTGAACGCCTGGTTGAACTGCTCGTTCGACAGGATCTGGGTCCCGGGACGAGCCAGCTCGGCACGCATGACCAGGGCGAGGATGCCACCGATCAGGAAGAAGGCGAACGACGTGCCCAGGTACAGCGTGCCGATCGTCTTGTGGTCAGTGGTGGTCAACCACTTGATGATGGTCGAACCCGGCTTGCGGGTCCGCTGCGCCCCGACCGTGACGGCCTCGGCGCCCCCGCCGGCCGCGGCGGGCTCGTTGAGGATTGTCACTTCTCTTCACTTCCCATGGTGATCAGGCCGGAGGGCACCGCACCGTTCTGGCCCTTGGCACGAAGCTCGGCCAGGTGCTTGTCGTAGTCGGCGCGGTCGACGACCTTGACGTTGAACAGCATGCGCGAGTGGTCGACGCCGCAGAGCTCGGCGCACTTGCCCATGTACTCGCCCTTGACGGTCGGCGTGACCTCGAACTTGTTCACCACGCCCGGCACGACGTCCATCTTCATCAGGAAGTTGACGGGCCAGAAGTCGTGGATGACGTCACGCGAGGTGAGGCGGAACTGAACCGACTCGTTGACCGGCAGCCAGAGCGTCGGAGCGTCCTTGGGCGTACCGACCTCGTACGCGGCGTCCCGGTTGGCCGGGTCGGGAGTCTCGGTGTTCTCGTAGTTGAACGCCCAGCTCCACTGGAAACCGACCACGTTGACGTAGTGCTGCGGCTTCTCGGAGGTGGCGGTCAGCTTCGCCTCGTCGCGGGCGACGAAGTAGAAGAGGACCGAGACGATGATGATGGGGACCGCGGTGTAGAGCGCCTCGATGGGCACGTTGTACCGGGTCTGCGGAGGGACCTCCACACCGGTGCGCTTGCGCCGGTGGAAGATCACGCTCCAGATGATCAGACCCCACATCAGTACGCCGACCACCAGCGCCGCGATCCAGGAGCCCTGCCACATCCGGAGGACCAAGGGCCCTTCCTGGGTGACGGGACTCGGGAGGCCAAGCCTGGGGAGGTCGTTGGCCGAGCAGCCGGTGGCGGTCGCGATGACGAGGCCCAGTGCCAGCGCCTGAGGCAGCTTCCGCCGCATCGTGCGCCGCGGCGAGCGGTCGGAGCCGTTGGGACTCACGTAGCGCCTTCCCGAAGTCTCGCCCGCCTTCGCGTCGCCCCGGGGAGGAGTGTGAGCCTCCCCGGCGACCCGTCCACGGGCACGGTTTGAATGCTTATGCGGGCCAAACCCTACTCCAGCCTTATGCGCTCCTGACGGGCAGCCCCCGGTAACGCGCCGCCGGCTAGCCCGATCAGGCCCGGTGGGGGCTGCGTCGCAGGTCATCGTAGGCATTCGAGGTCCGTACGCCCGATCGGGGGATGACCTCGGACGACGCCCGTGACGGCCCGTCGGACGCGGACGAAGCGGACATTCGGGATGATCGACTGACGGCGGGTGAGCCGTGCGAGGGGCCCCTGACTCCGGCCGGGTGTGTCGTTAAATGTCACCGTGTACTTCGACGCGGCCTCGACGGCCCCTCTGCACCCCGTCGCGCGGCAGGCTCTGACCGCCGCCCTGGACGAGGGCTGGGCCGATCCGGCCCGGCTCTACCGCTCCGGCCGACAGGCCCGGATGCTGCTGGACGCCGCCCGCGAGACGGTGGCCGCGGTGCTGGGCACCCGGGCGGACGAGATCGCCTTCACCGCGAGCGGCACCCAGGCCGTCCAACTCGGCCTGCTGGGCGCGCTGACCGGGAACCGGCGGCGCGGCGGCCACTTCGCGCACTCCGCGGTGGAGCACTCCAGCGTGCTGCACGTCGCGGAACGCCACCTGGCGGGCGGGGGCGAGGTCTCGGTGGCGCCGGTGGACCGCGGCGGCCGGGCCGACCCGGCGGCCTTCGGCGCGCTGCTGCGCCCGGACACCGCGCTGGCCGCGCTGCAGAGCGCCAACCACGAGGTCGGCACGGTCCAGCCGGTCGGCGAGGTCGCCGAACTGTGCGCCGCGGCCGGCGTCCCGCTGCTGGTGGACGCCGCGCAGAGCGCCGGGCGGATGGACGTCCCGGCGGGCTGGTCGCTGCTGACCGCGAGCGCCCACAAGTGGGGCGGCCCGCCCGGGGTCGGGGTGCTGGCGGTGCGCAAGGGCGTCCGGTACGCCTCGCCGCTGCCGGCCGACGAGCGCGAGGGCGGCCGGGTGCCCGGCTACGTCAACGTCCCCGCGATCGTGGCCGCGGCCGCCTCGCTGCGCGCCGTACGCGCCGAGGCCGAGCGGGAGAACAGCCGGCTGCACGCGCTGGTGGAGCGGATCCGCACCCGGGTGCCCCAGCTGGTGCCCGAGGTCGAGGTGGTCGGCGACCCGGTGCGGCGGCTGCCGCACATCGTCACCTTCTCCTGCCTGTACGTGGACGGGGAGGTGCTGCTGACCGAGCTGGACCGGGCGGGCTTCGCGGTCTCCTCCGGCTCCTCCTGCACCTCGTCCACACTGACGCCCAGCCACGTGCTGGCGGCGATGGGCGTGCTCACCGAGGGGAACGTGCGGGTCTCGCTGCCGTACGGGACGGCCGAGGCCGACGTGGAGCGGTTCCTCGCGGTGCTGCCGGAGCTGGTGGCCGGCGTCCGGGCGCCGCTCGGGCTGGACCTGCCGGCGCCCGGGCCCGCGCCCGAACCCGAGCCGGCGGCCCGGGAGTCGCTGCTGGTCATCGACGCGCTGGGCAAGCGCTGCCCGCTGCCGGTGATCGAGCTGGCGAAGCGGATCGGCGAGGTGCCGCGGGGCGGCACGGTCGCGGTGCTGGCGGACGACGAGGCGGCCCGGCTGGACATCCCGGCCTGGTGCGGGATGCGCGGGCAGGAGTACGCGGGCGAGGCCCCGGCCGCCGAGTACGGCGGCGACCGGGGCTCGGCCTACCTCGTGCTGCGTCGCTCCTGAGCGGGGCGGACTACTTGACCAGGTGCCCGCTGATCTCGGCGACCGCCTCGGCTCCGTAGGCCTCCTCGAAGCGCTTCAGGAAGGCGGCCGGGCGCAGCTCGTACTCCTGGGTGCCGACGGTCTCGATCACCAGGGTGGCGAGCATGCAGCCGAGCTGGGCGGAGCGCTCCAGGTCGAGGTCCCAGGACAGGCCGGCCAGGAAGCCGGCGCGGAAGGCGTCGCCGACGCCGGTCGGGTCGACCTTGGCCTCCTCCTTGGCGCAGCCGACCAGGATCGGCGCCTCGCCCTTGCGCTCGATCCGGACGCCCTTGCTGCCCAGGGTGGTGATCCGGGTGCCGACGCGGGTGAGCAGCTCCTCGGCGCCCCAGCCGGTCTTGCTCTCGATCAGCGCGGCCTCGTACTCGTTGGTGAAGAGGTACGCGGCGCCGTCCACGATCTCGCGGATGTCGTCGCCCTCCAGGCGGGCCAGCTGCTGGGAGGGGTCGGCGGCGAAGGCGTAGCCGCGGGTGCGGCACTCCTGGGTGTGGCGGACCATGCCCTGCGGGTCGTCGGCGCCGATCAGGACGAGGTCCAGGCCGCCGACGCGGTCGGCGATCGGCTTCAGCTCGATGTTGCGGGCCTCGGCCATGGCACCGGTGTAGAACGAGGCGATCTGGTTGTGGTCCTCGTCCGTGGTGCACATGAAGCGCGCGGTGTGCCGGGTCTCGGAGATGTGGACGGAGTCGCAGTCCACGTTGTTGCGCTCCAGCCAGCTGCGGTACTCGGCGAAGTCCGCGCCGGCGGCGCCGACCAGGACCGGGCGCAGGCCGAGCACACCCATGCCGAAGGTGATGTTCGGCGCGACGCCGCCGCGGCGGATGTCCAGGGTGTCGACCAGGAAGGACAGCGACACGGTGTGCAGCTGCTCGGCGACGAGCTGGTCGGCGAACCGGCCGGGGAACGTCATCAGGTGGTCGGTGGCGATCGAGCCGGCAACGGCGATACGCACGGAAGGTCTCCTCAGGATGGCTGCGGGGCCAACGGGCAGGCGGGGATGAACCCACCCACGGTACCCGGCCCCGGGGAGCGCCCAGGCAAGAGTGCCGCAAGTTGCCGCCCGCACGGCCATGGTGGCACCCGTGGCCCTCGAACGTGTACTACCTCCCGGTAGCACTGGTGGGCGGCCGGGCCCCTGCCTAGGGTCGGCCGTGGGGGCCCGTCGCGCGGGCCCCGCCGTCGACCGTGGCAGCGTGGCCACGGCCCTGGATCGGAGCGATGCCCGATGATGACCGACCACTGCTCCCCGCCCGTCCTGCGGACCGAGGACGGCGAGACGCTCGACGCCCTGGTGGACTCCTCCCGGCGGCTGCGCCGGTTCTGGCCGCAGCTCGCGGCCGGTCCGCAGCCCGCCGCCCCCGCGCCGACCGGCTTCCGGGTCCCGTCCGGGGCGCAGCGGATGGTGGCCGGGATGGCCGAGTACGGCTTCTGAGCCCGCGCCGGAACGGATCTGACCGGTACGGAACCGGATCCGACCGGAGCACGTCACATCCGCGCGGAGCGGCGAGGAAGCGGCACCGCTGAACCCTCGGGAGGATGTGCAGATGGAACCGGAGACGATGCCCCGGCGCGGTCGGCGGGCGGTGGCCCTGGCGGGTCTGGCGCTGGCGGCGGTGATGACGGTGGCCGGCTGCGGCGGGGGCGGCAAGCCCGCCTCGGACGCCGCGGCGAGCGGCTCGGCCGCCGCGTCGGCCTCGGAGAGTGCCTCCCCGCAGGCCCCGACGGACTCCGCGAGCCCGTCCTCGGCGGCGCCGACCGGGAGTTCCTCCGGCGCCTCGCAGCCGGCCCGGCCGCCGGGCGGCTTCACGCCCACCCCGGCCTCGCCCGCGCCCGGGCAGCCGGCCCCCGGCACTCCCCCGGGCAACGGGATCGCGGTGGGCGAGCCGAACCCGAACGGTTCTGGCGCGCCCGTCCGTCCGCCGGTCGCCTACCGGGTGGACGGCACCACCAAGCTGACCGTCTACTTCTTCGGCGGGGTCTGCACCACGTACACGCTGAAGGCGGACGAGTCCCAGCCGGGCCGGGTGGACGTGCTGGTCGTGCCGGGCCCGCCCACCGTCCAGCCGGGGCAGGTGTGCAACGCGCTGGCCAAGCGGCAGTCGGTCTCGGCCGACCTGCGCTCGCCGCTGGCCGGGCGGACCGTCGTCGACCGGACCAGCGGCCAGGAGCTGCCGCTGGAGGGCGACCCGCACATGGGGCCGGACCCGGTGAGCCCGGACGTCGCCGGACGGTAGCCGTCCCCGCGGGCGCGGGCGGCCCCGCGCGGGCGGGAAACGAGAAGGCGGCCCCGGGGTGATCCCCGGGGCCGCCTTCCGCAGCGGGCCTAGCTGAACGAGTCGCCGCAGGCGCAGGAGCCGGTGGCGTTCGGGTTGTCGATGGTGAAGCCCTGCTTCTCGATGGTGTCGACGAAGTCGACGGTGGCGCCGCCCAGGTACGGGGCGCTCATCCGGTCGGTGACGACCTTGACACCGTCGAAGTCCTTGATCACGTCGCCGTCGAGCGAGCGCTCGTCGAAGAACAGCTGGTAACGCAGGCCGGAGCAGCCACCGGGCTGGACGGCGACGCGCAGCGCGAGGTCCTCGCGGCCCTCCTGCTCCAGCAGGGCCTTGACCTTGCCCGCGGCGGCATCGGTGAGGAGGATGCCACTCTCGACGGTGGTCTCGTCCTGGACGGTCATCTGCTTTCTCCCGGTCTTGACGACGGTCTGCCGCCAGTGCCAACCAACAGCCGTCCGGTTTCATTTCCCGGACGGCGATTGATTTCTGCGGCCTGTTCGCGACCGAATATCCGTGGGCCGGGTGTGCCACCCGCGTCCCCTACGCTCCCCATGCTCGCACACCCCCGCGGGACGGGTCACCGCGCGAGGTGCGGATCCGGGCGAACCGGCCCCGCGGCGGGCCGCCGGACGCCAGGATGGTTCCCATGATCCTTCGCCCGGTCAGGGACACCGCCGCGGACGCGGAGGCCGTCCAGGAGCTCGCCGACGCCGCGTTCGCCGACGCCTCCCCGGCCGCGGCGGCGCCGGGGCCGACGCCGCTGCGACTGGCCCGGACCAGACACCTGGCGCGCACCGATCCCGGCGGCTGCTGGCTGGCGGAGAGCGCCGGCGAGCCGGTCGGGGCGGTGCTGTCGATCCGCCGGGAGGGCCTGTGGGCGCCGTCGCTGTACGCCGTCCGGCCGTCCGCGCAGGGCAGGGGCGTCGGGCGGCTGCTGCTGGAACGGGCGGCGGCGCACTCCCGGGGCTGTCTGCGCGGGATGGTCTGCGCGGCGGACTCCCCGGCGGCGGCCCGCCGCTACCGGCTGGCCGGCTTCACCCTGCACCCGGCGATGCGGCTGGCCGGGCGGGTGGACCGGGAGGGGCTGCTCGACCCGGGGGACATCCCGGTGCACCGCGGCAACGCCACCCACCTGCACCTGCTGGACTCGGTGGACCGGCGGCTGCGCGGGTCCGCGCACGGGCCGGACCACGAGCTGATGCTGGGCCACTTCGAGGAGCTGCTGATCGCCGACGCGCTGGCCGGCAGCGGCTACTGCTACCGGGACGGCGGCGTGGTGCGGCTGCTCGCGGCCACCAGCAAGCGGATCGCCGCCCGGCTGCTGCGCGAGGCGCTGTCCCGGGTGCCGGAGGGGACCGAGGCGCGGGTGGAGCACCTGACCGCGGAGCAGGAGTGGGCGCTGGACGTCGGGCTGGAGGTCGGGCTGACGCCGCGGGCCGCAGGCTTCGTCGGGGTCCGCGGGATGCGGCCGCCGGCGCCGTACCTGCCGAGCGGGGCGTTCCTGTAGGGCGCGGGCACGCGTACGGCCCCGCCGGGACTGCCGACGGGGCCGTGACGGGAGCGGGCTCAGGCCATGGTGTCCAGGATCTCCCGGACCATCTCCATGGTGGTGCCCGGGTGCAGGAAGGCGAACCGGGCGACGGTCTCGCCGTCCCAGCCGGTGGGGGTGACGAAGCCGATCTGGTCCGCGAGCAGCTGCTGCGACCAGCGGTAGTAGTCGTCGTTGGTCCAGCCCTTGCGCTTGAAGCAGACCGCCGAGAGCTGCGGGTCGAACAGCAGCTCCAGGTGCTCGTTCTCGCGGATCAGCTGCGCGGTCTCGCGGGCCAGGGTGAGGCCGGCCTCGATGGCGTCGGTGTAGGCCTGGACGCCGTGCACGGCCAGCGAGAACCAGAGCGGCAGGCCGCGGGCGCGCCGGGTCAGGTGGTAGGCGTAGTCGGTGGGGTTCCACTCGTCGCCCTCGGTGTGCAGGACGTCCAGGTAGGAGGCGTCCTGGGTGTGCACGGCGCGGGCGAGCTGCGGGTTGCGGTAGATCAGCGCGGCGCAGTCGAAGGGGGCGAACAGCCACTTGTGCGGGTCGACCACGAAGGAGTCGGCGTGCTCGATGCCCTCGTAGCGCTCCCGCACCGAGGGGGCGAACAGGCCCGCGCCGCCGTAGGCGCCGTCCACGTGGAACCACAGGTCGCGCTCGCGGGCGACCTCGGCCAGGCCCTTGAGGTCGTCGACGATGCCCTCGTTGGTGGTGCCGGCGGTGCCGACGACGCCGATCACCGTCTCCGGGTTCGGGTCGGCGGCCAGGGCGGCGCGCAGCGCCTCGCCGGTGAACCTGCGGTCGACGGTCGGGACCTTGAAGGCCTCGACGCCGATGATGTTGAAGGTGTTCTTGACCGAGGAGTGCACCTGGTCGGCGACGGCTATCCGCAGCCGCGCCTCCGGTCCGACGCCCAGTCGGCGGCGGGCGGTGTCGCGGGCGACCACCAGGGCGGAGAGGTTGCCCGCCGAGCCGCCGGAGACGAAGGTGCCGCCGGCCGACTGGGGCAGGCCCGCGCGGTCGGCGATCAGGCGCAGCACCTGGTTCTCGGCGGCGATCGCGCCGGCCGCCTCCAGCCAGGAGATGCCCTGCAGGGAGGCGCAGGAGACGACCATGTCGAACAGCAGCGCGGCCTTGGTCGGGGCGCACGGGATGAAGGACAGGTAGCGCGGGCTGTCGGCGGAGATGACCGCCCGGGACAGCTCGTGGTCGTACAGCTTGAGCACGTCGACCGGGTTGTTGCCGTCCTGGTTCAGCAGGCCGGACAGCTGGGCGCGCAGGTGCTCGCCGTCCCCGGGGTGGTCGAGCGGGACGGGGTCGTACTGCAGCCGCTCCCGCATGTAGTCGAAAACCAGGTCGACCAGTTCGTTGTCGGGCCGGTGCATGCGGTCGGGTGCTGCGGACACGGCTGTCCCTCTCGGCGTGGGGTGTCGGGGGGCGTCCGACCGGCGGGACGCCTCACCGCGACGACCGGACGTGATCAGCGTAGGCAGCACGAGCGCCTCACCGCGCGTCGGAACGCGGCTGGTCAGGCAGGTTTCGGGCGTCTTCGGGCCGGTCCGCGCAGGATTCCTGCGTGGGGGCCGGGAAGGTCGCGTCCGGTGGGTCCCGGCGGGCCCGGCGACGGCCCGCGGGACACCGCCCGGGTCACCCGATGAGCTGGGAGAGGACCACCGAGGAGCGGCTGCGCTGGACTCCGGGCTCGCGCCGGATGCGCTCGATGACGGCCTCCAGGTGGCGCATGTCGGCGGCCCGCAGGTGCACCAGGGCGTCCGGGTCGCCGGTGACCGTCCAGGCGGCGATCACCTCGGGGAACTGCCGCAGGCTGGCGAGGATCTCCTCGGGGGCGGTGCGCTCGCGGCAGTAGACCTCGACGAAGGCCTCGGTCTGCCAGCCCAGCACGGACGGGTCGAGCACCACGGTGAAGCCCCGCACCACGCCGCGCGCCCGCAGCCGGTCGATCCGCCGGCGCACGGCGGTGGCGGAGAGGTTCACCTGCAGGCCGATCTCGGCGTACGAGGCACGGCCGTCGCTGCCGAGCCGGGCGAGCAGGAGCCGGTCGGTCTCGTCCAGGTCGGCCCCGACCACCTCGTGCGCTCGGCTGCTGGTCATGGGTGCGGGGCTCCACGGGTCGTACGGGGGTCGGTGGGGCGCTCCGGCGGCGGGCTGCCACTGCCGAAACGGTTCGTCACCATTCTGGCGGATGACCTGGACGAGTTCACCGCCGAAGGATGACGGGCCGGAGGCCGTCACGGAACGAGCAGCACGATCTTCCCCCGGGTGCGGCCCTCGGCGCTGAGCGCCTGGGCGGAGGCGGCCTGGGCCAGCGGGAAGGTCGAGGCGACGGTGACCGTCAGCCGGCCGTCGTCGGCGATCGCGGCCAGCTCGGCGAGGTCGCCGGCGTCCGGGCGGACCCAGACGTACCGGCCGCCGAGCGCCTTGACCCCGAAGTCGGTGGTCGAGGCGATCCGGCCCGGGTCGGCCACCAGGCCGGCCGAGACCTGGACGGCACCGTGGCCGACCAGGTCGAGGGCCGCGTCCACCCCGTCGGGGGCGAGCGCGCGGACCCGGTCGGCCAGGCCCTCGCCGTACACCACCGGCTCGGCGCCGAGGCCCCGCAGGAAGTCGTGGTTGCGCTCGGCCGCGGTGCCGATCACCCGGGCGCCGAAGGCCCGGGCCAGCTGCACCGCCAGGTGGCCCACCCCGCCCGCGGCGGCGTGCACCAGGACGGTCTCCCCCTCGGCGAGGCGCAGCGCCCGCAGGCCCTGCAGGGCGGTGAGCCCGGCCAGCGGCAGGCCGCCGGACTGCGCCCAGTCCAGCACGGCCGGCTTGCGGGCCAGGGTGCGGACCGGGGCGGAGACCAGCTCGGCGTAGGTGCCGTGCTCGACGGCGTCCTTGCGGACGTAGCCGTAGACCTCGTCGCCCGGGGCGAACTCGGTGATCCCGCCGCCGACAGCGCGCACCACGCCGGCCAGGTCCCAGCCCATGACCAGCGGGAAGTGCGCGTCGAGGATGCCGTCCAGGGCGCCGTCCCGGACCTTCCAGTCCACCGGGTTCACCCCGGCCGCCCGGACCTCGACCAGGACGGAGTCGGGTCCGACCTTGGGGTCGGGCAGGTCGGTGTACTCGACCACCTCGGGGCCGCCGTAGCGGTTGATCGCGATTGCTTTCATGGCTCAGCCATACCCGTGGGCTTCGAAGTATCGATTCGGCCACGCCGGACTGCCCCGAATCGGCTATCGGGCTCCGCCGGGGGTCCGTTTCGGCGAGCGGTTCTCGTCACATCGACAGGATGGCCATCGTCACTCTGACGCTAAGCGGTTAGAATAGATAGCGTCAGTTAGACGAAAAGGCCCCACCGCTAGCTCGGCCGCACAGAAGGGCACCCGCCCGTGACCACCACCATCACCGAGACCCACGGCGTCGACCCCACTCCGACGCCGCTCGCTCTGCTGCTGCTCGGCCGCGAGGCCGATCCGAACAGCGAGCGCGGCGTCGAATGCCCCGGTGACCTCCCCCCGGCCTCCGACCCGAACCTCGTCGAGCGCGCCCGCGCGGCCAAGGCCGCGCTCGGCGACCGCGTCTTCATCCTCGGCCACCACTACCAGCGCGACGAGGTGATCGAGTTCGCCGACGTCACCGGCGACTCCTTCAAGCTCGCCCGCGACGCGGCGGCCCGCCCCGAGGCCGAGTACATCGTCTTCTGCGGCGTGCACTTCATGGCCGAGTCCGCGGACATCCTCACCAGCGAGCGGCAGCAGGTCGTCCTGCCGGACCTCGCGGCCGGCTGCTCGATGGCCGACATGGCCACCGCCGAGCAGGTCGCCGAGTGCTGGGACGTGCTGACCGACGCCGGCATAGCCGACGTCACCGTCCCGGTCTCGTACATGAACTCCTCCGCCGACATCAAGGCCTTCACCGGCCGGCACGGCGGCCTCATCTGCACCTCCTCCAACGCCAAGCGCGCCCTGGAGTGGGCCTTCGAGCAGGGCCAGAAGGTCCTGTTCCTGCCCGACCAGCACCTCGGCCGCAACACCGCGGTGCGGGACATGGGCTTCTCGCTGGACGACTGCGTCGTCTACAACCCGCACCGGCCGAACGGCGGCCTGACCGCCGAGCAGCTGCGGGACGCGAAGATGATCCTCTGGCGCGGCCACTGCTCGGTGCACGGCCGGTTCAGCCTGGACTCGGTGAACGACGTCCGCGAGCGGATCCCCGGCGTGAACGTCCTGGTGCACCCCGAGTGCAAGCACGAGGTCGTCGCGGCCGCCGACATGGTGGGCTCGACCGAGTACATCATCAAGGCGCTGGACGCCGCCGAGCCCGGCTCCAAGTGGGCCATCGGCACCGAGCTGAACCTCGTCCGCCGCCTGGCCAAGGCGCACCCGGACAAGGAGGTCGTCTTCCTGGACCGCGCGGTCTGCTTCTGCTCCACCATGAACCGGATCGACCTGCCGCACCTGGTGTGGGCACTGGAGTCGCTGGTCGAGGGCCGGGTGCCGAACGTGATCACCGTCGACCCGGAGACCGAGAAGCACGCCAAGGCGGCCCTGGACCGGATGCTGGCCCTGCCGTAGCCCGTCCCGCGGACAACGGCGAAGGGCGGGCCCCCTCCCACCGGAGGGGGCCCGCCCTTTCGTCTGGCAGCAGCCGCTGGCGCTACTCGGGGAAGCCCGGGATCACGCCCTCGCCGTCGGCCATCAGCAGCTCGCGGACCTCGTCGATCGTCGCGTCGGCGCTCGGCAGGATCAGCTCGGACGGCTCCAGCGAATCCAGCGGCACCGGGGTGCCGTACTGCTTCACCGCGTCGATGAGCTTGCCGTAGGCCTGGCGGAAGAGCGTCTCGTCCCCCGAATCCACCGCAGTGACGAGCTCGGCGTCGAGCTCGTTGAGCAGGCTCAGGTGGTCGTCGCCCACCTCGTACTGCCCCTCACCCATGACCCTCATGATCATGCCGTGCGTCTCCCTGGTTCGTGGGTCGAGCTCAGATCACTTGTTGTAATTGATGCGCGGGGTGTCCTGCTGCGGCTGCGGCTGGGCGTCCTGCTTGCCCTGCTCGATCGCGGCGGGGCCGGTCGAGGAGGGGCCGGACAGCTCGGCCTTCATCCGGGCCAGCTCCAGCTCGACGTCGGAACCGCCGGCCACCCGCTCCAGCTCGGCCTCGATGTCGTCCTTGCGGCCGAGACCGCTCGCGTCGTCGAGCGCGCCCGAGGCGAGCAGCTCGTCGATCGCACCGGCCCGGGCCTGCATCTGGGCCGTCTTGTCCTCGGCACGCTGGATCGCCAGGCCGACGTCGCCCATCTCCTCCGAGATCCCGGAGAAGGACTCGGCGATGCGGGTCTGCGCCTGGGCGGCCGTGTACGTCGCCTTGATGGTCTCCTTCTTGGTGCGGAAGGCGTCCACCTTGGCCTGAAGTCGCTGGGAGGCGAGCGTGAGCTTCTCCTCCTCGGCCTGGAGCTGCTGGTACTGCGTCTCCAGGTCGGTGATCTGCGACTGCATGCTGGCCTTGCGGGTCAGCGCCTCGCGGGCGAGGTCCTCGCGGCCGAGCGACAGCGCCTTGCGGCCCTGGTCCTCGTACTTGGCGGACTGCTGCTGCAGCTGCGTCAGCTGGAGTTCGAGCCGCTTGCGCGAGGTCGCGACGTCCGCGACACCACGCCGTACCTTCTGCAGCAGTTCGAGCTGCTTCTGGTAGGAGTAGTCGAGCGTCTCACGGGGATCCTCCGCCCGATCCAAGGCCTTGTTCGCCTTGGAGCGGAAGATCAACCCCATACGCTTCATGATTCCGTCGCTCATGGGCCTCGGGTGCCCCCTTCTCCGGCCTGCGGTCTTTATCTCGTTACCAGACACGACGAGTGTATGTGCAGCGAGCCCGTCGCCGCAGTGCACCTGCCTGCAACAAGACTGCTACAGGGACCAGTGGCGTTTCCTCCTCCCCCGGGTGGATCCGCCCCTCATACCCCCCATCGTCCATCCGACTGATCCCCTACGGGAAGGCCCCGGGAAACCCGCTTCGGACGGCGACCTGGCGGTATCGATATGCGTTTGGGTCCGAGGGCACCCGTGGAAGCCGCGTCGCACCCCGTACGCTGGTGGTGTGTTCCGACGCCGTTCAGATGATGCCGCCGCCTCCGCCACCGTGCTGGAGAAGCAGGACGAGACGACCCAGGCCCGCGATCCGCAGGCCAAGAAGGGCCGCCCCACCCCCAAGCGCAGTGAGGCCGAGGCCAACCGGCGTACCCGGGTGACCGTGCCCAAGGACCGCAAGGAGGCCGCCCGTCAAGGGCGCGAGCGGATGCGCACCGAGCGCGAGAAGCAGCGCCAGGCCCTGATGAACGGCGACGAGCGCCACCTGCCGGCCCGTGACAAGGGCCCGGTGCGCAAGTTCGCCCGCGACTACGTGGACTCCCGCTGGTCGCTCGCCGAGTTCTTCCTGCCGGCCGCCGTGGTCATCCTGGTGCTCAGCATCGTCAAGGTGCCGACGCTCCAGCTGCTCTCCACCCTGCTGTTCCTGCTGTTCTTCGTGCTCGTGATCCTGGACTTCGTCCGCCTCGGCTTCGGCCTGCGCAAGCAGCTCGCCGAGCGCTTCGCCGGGCAGAACACCCGCGGCGCCGTCGCGTACGGCATCATGCGCACCCTCCAGATGCGCCGGCTGCGCCTGCCCAAGCCGCAGGTGCGGCGCGGGGAGAAGCCCTGACCGCCGAACCGGTCGACTCCGGCTGGGCCCCCCCGTCCTGGGAGGGGCCCGGCCTCTACGCGCTTCCGGGGCAGGGGGACGGCGGCCACGACCGTCTCGCCCAGGAGCGCAGGCTGCCCTCGCGCAGCGGGTCCTTCGCGGGCGGCACCGGCGCCTGGCTGGACCGGCTCGGCGGGCTGCGCAACTTCGTCCGCCAGGAGCTCGTCGCCCGCCAGCTCGCCGAGCAGCTCGCCGGGCGCAGCGCGCAGCGGGTGCTCGACATCGGCTGCGGCCAGGGCACCCAGGCCCTGCGGCTGGCCCGGGCCGGCCACTACGTCACCGGGATCGACTCGGACCCGGTCGCGCTCGGCGTCGCCCAGGGGGCGCTCGCCGAGGAGCCGCCGGAGGTCCGCGGCCGGATGCAGCTGCTCAGCGGCGACGGCCACCAGTGCGGGCGCTGGTTCGGCCCGCGCAGCTTCGACGTGGTGCTCTGCCACGGCGTGCTGATGTACCTGCCCGACCCCGATCCGATGATCGCCTCGCTGGCCCGGCTGCTGGCCCCCGGCGGATTGCTCTCGCTGCTGGTCCGCAACCGCGACGCGCTCGCCCTGCGGCCGGCCGCCGCCGGGGACTGGCGGGCCGCCCTGCACGCCTTCGAGAGCGACCGGTACTACAACCGGCTCGGGCTGGCCGCGCGGGCCGACCGGCTCGGCGACCTCACCGTCACCCTCTCCGAGGTGTCGGTGCCGCTGCGGCACTGGTACGGCGTGCGGGTCTTCACCGACAACGCCCCGGACGACGCGGCCCCGCCGGTGGACGGGCGGCAGCTGGCCCAGCTCCTGGAAGCCGAGTACCGGGCCGGCCGCACCGACCCGTACCGGCAGGTCGCCGCGCTCCTGCACGTGATCGGGGCGAAGTAGCCCGGGGCTGGGCCGATCCGGGCGAAGCCGGAGCGGATCCGGGGCGGAGCAGCCGCCGGGCGACCGCCCCACCCCGTCGGGCCTACTCCTCGCGCAGGCTCATCGCATAGACGACGCGGTCGTCGTCCAGCAGCACCGCGGTGTCCACACCGTCCTCCGCGAGCTGCTTCCAGGTCTCCCCGATCCAGGTCTCGGCGTCTCCCTGGCCCGCGAACTCCTCCTGGCCGCCGCCGGGCGTCACCGCGCTGCCGTCCGCCTTCTCGTACCGCCACGTCCAGACCATGCCGGCTCCTCCCACTGACCACGCTGCCTGTGTTGCTGCGCACCATAGCCTGCCCGGCCCGATCTTCCGTATGCCTGGTCCGGCGGCCCGGTCCGGCAGGATGGGCGGCATGGCGACCCCCTCCGAGCCCACCCGTCCCCCGCTGCCCCGCACCCTGCTGCTCGGCGGCGCCCGCTCCGGCAAGTCCACCCGCGCCGAACAGCTGCTCGCCGACCACCCGGACGTCCTGTACGTGGCCACCGGCGGCACCCGGGACGGCGACGCCGAGTGGGCCCAGCGGGTCGCGCTGCACCGGGAGCGCCGCCCGTCGAGCTGGCGCACCGCCGAGACCTGCGACCTGGAGACCGTGCTGGCCGACCCCACCGACCCGGCCCCGGTGCTGGTCGACTGCCTGGCGCTGTGGCTGACCTCCGTCATGGACGAGTGCGACGCCTGGGACGACGAGGTCTGGGCGGACCGGGGCGAAAGCGCGGTCCAGCGCCGCTGCGAGGCGCTGGCACGCGCCTGGGCGGCCACCGGGCGCACGGTCGTCGCGGTGAGCAACGAGGTCGGCATGGGCGTCGTCCCCGCCACCGCCGCGGGCCGCCGCTTCCGCGACACCCTGGGCCGGCTCAACATGGCCGTGGCGGACGCCTCGGAGCGGGTCCTGCTGGTCGTGGCCGGGCAGGTGCTGACCGTCAAGCCAGCCGCAGGCTGAACACCTTCGGCGTGTAGCCTTCCGGACGATGGACACGACCGTGGATCTCGATACGTTCTCCTCTCTCGTCGAGCGCCCCGACGAGAGCGCCCGGCGGGCCGCCGACGAGCGCTGGCAGGCGGCCGACCGCCCGCGCGGCGGGCTCGGCAAGCTGGAGGAGCTGGGCAGTTGGCTGGCCTCCGTGCAGGGGCGCTCCCCGGTGCGGCCGATCTCCGCTCCCAAGGTGCTGCTGTTCGCCGCCGACCACGGCGTCGCGGCGCTCGGGGTGTCCCGGATGCCCGCCGAGGGCGGCACCGCGGCCCGGGTGCGGGCCGTGCTCGACGGCAGCGCGCCGGTGTCCCGGCTGGCCGCGCGCTACGGCGCCCGGGTGCGGGTCGTCGACGTCGCGGTGGACGCCGACCCGGCCGACTTCCCGGACGAGGTGGTCACCCACCGGATCCGGCGCGGCTCCGGGCGGATCGACGTCGAGGACGCGCTCACCGCGCAGGAGACCGTCCGGGCGTTCCGGGCCGGCATGGCCGTCGCCGACGAGGAGGCCGACGCCGGCACCGACCTGGTGCTGCTCGGCGACCTCGGGGTCGGCGCCACCACGGTGGCCGGCGTGCTGGTCGGCGCGCTCTGCGGGACGGACGCGGCGGCGGTGACCGGGCGCGGCTCCGGGATCGACGACCGGGTGTGGATGGTCAAGTGCGCCACGATCCGGGACTCGCTGCGGCGGGCCCGGCCGGTGCTCGGCGACCAGCTCGCGCTGCTCGGCGCCACCGGCGGGGCCGACTTCGCGGCGATCACCGGCTTCCTGCTCCAGGCGGCCGTGCGGCGGCTGCCGGTGGTGCTGGACGGTGTGGTCTCGGCGGCCTGTGCGCTGGTCGCGCAGCGGATCGCCTTCCGGGCACCCGAGTGGTGGCGGGCCGGGCAGTCCAGCGGCGAGCCGGCCCAGGCGAAGGCGTACGACCGGCTGACCCTGACGCCGTTGCAGGACCAGGGCATCACCATGGGCGAGGGCTTCGGCGCGCTGCTGGCGCTGCCCCTGCTCCAGGCCGCGGGGGACGTGCTCGCGGACGAGGCTCCGAAGCCGTTCGTGCCGATGGCGCCGAGCGCGCCGAAGGAGCAGCCGAGGCTGCCCTCGGCGGCGGACCTGCTGCGGAAGCTGTAGCGAACCGGCCCGCGCCCCCGGCCGACGGCACGACAACCCGGGAACGCCCCTGCCAGGGGCGTTCCCGCCGTGAGAGGAACGTGTTCATGGCCAGCGGCACCGATCGGGCCACCTGGGCCGACGGCCTGCGGTTCGGGTTCGGGACGCTGTCCGTACTGCGGGTGCGGGTGGAACGGTGGGACCGGGCGGCGGCGGCCCGGGCGATGCTGACGGCTCCGCTGGTCGGGCTGGTGCTGGGCGCGCTGGCCGCCACGGCCGGGGCCCTGGTGGCCTGGCGGGCGGGCGGGCCGCTCGGCGCGGTGACCGCGGTGGGAGTGCTCGCCGGGCTGACCCGGGGACTCCACCTGGACGGCCTGGCGGACGTCGCCGACGGACTCGGCAGCGGCAAGCCGGCCGAGGACGCGCTGCGCATCATGAAGCAGTCCGACATCGGTCCGTTCGGCGTGCTGACCCTGGTGCTCGTCCTGCTCGCCCAGGTGGCCGCGCTGGCCGGACAGTTCGCCCACTCCCCGCTGCGCGGCGCGCTCGCGGTGCTCGCCTCGGCGACGGCCGCGCGGTGCGCGCTCGCCTGGGGCTGCCTGCGGTCGGTGCCGGCCGCCCGGCCGGGCGGGCTGGGGGCGATGGTGGCGGGCACCGTGGCGCCCGTCGGAGCCGCCGCCGCGACGGCCGTCGCGGCGCTCGCCCTGGCCGCGGCGGGACTGTCCGACGGATGGTCAGCCCTCCGTCTCCCGCTGGCCGTTGCGCTCGGCACGGGCTGCGCCCGACTGCTGCTCGGACGGTGTGTGCGCAGGTTCGGCGGGATCACCGGTGACGTGCTCGGCGCGATGGCCGAAACCGCCGCGACCGCCTCGCTGTTCGCCCTGGCGTTGCTCGGCTGATACCGGGCGGCGCGTGATCCCAGCATGCGGACTACCATGCGTGGAGCACCGCAGCCCTGCACCGTGGCAGGTCCTGCCCGCCCGGCGCGCACCGAGGAGCCGGGGCCTCTGGTGTGCGCGGCCGCCTCGGACGGACGCGCGCGCCAGGGGGCCCGGACCCCGGAGGCCCGCCGGCGGACGGCCTGCGACGGCGGGCTGCGCCGGTGCGGCAGCCTCGCCGTGGCCGGCCGTGGACCGCGAAAGAACAGGACGCATTACGTGACTGCATTGTCTGTGAGCACCTCCTCCGCCGCCTCGCTGCGCGCGGACGCCCTGGTGATCGGTGTCGCGAAGGGCCCGAAGGGCATCGTGCTGGCCCCCGGCGCCGAGGCCGTCAACGAGGCGTTCGAGGGCAAGCTGACCGAGGTCCTCAGCACCCTGGGCGCGACCGGCGCCGAGGGCGAGGCCGTCAAGGTCCCCTCCCCCGCCGGCCTGAAGGCCGCGCTCGTGCTCGCGGTCGGCCTGGGCGAGGCCGCCGAGGACGGCTACCAGCTGGAGGCGCTGCGCCGCGCCGCCGGTGTCGCCGCCCGTACGCTGGCCGGCGCCAAGAAGGCCGCGCTGGCCCTGCCCGCCGAGTCCGCCGCCGACATCGAGGCGGTCGCGCTGGGCGGCCTGCTCGGCTCGTACGCCTTCGGCACGTACAAGGCCAACGGCAACGGCAAGGAGCCGGTCGGCGAGCTGGTCCTGCTGGCCGCCCGCAAGGGCAGCAAGGACGCCAAGGCCGCCGTGGAGCGCGCCGCCGCGGTCGGCGAGGAGATGAACCGGGCCCGCGACCTGGTCAACACCGCGCCGAACGACCTGAACCCGAAGAGCTTCGCCGCGATCGCCCAGGCGGCCGGCAAGGAGCACGGCCTCAAGGTCGAGGTGCTGGACGAGAAGGCGCTGACCAAGGGCGGCTTCGGCGGCCTGCTGGGCGTCGGCGTCGGCTCCGAGAACCCGCCCCGCCTGGTGAAGGTGGCCTACACCCACCCGAAGGCCAAGGCCACCCTGGCGTTCGTCGGCAAGGGCATCACCTACGACTCGGGCGGCATCTCGCTGAAGCCGGCCGGCCACAACGAGACCATGAAGTGCGACATGGCCGGCGCCGCCGCCGTGTTCGCCGCCGTGGTGGCCGCCAAGCGCCTGGGCCTGGCCGTCAACGTGACGGGCTGGCTGGCGCTGGCCGAGAACATGCCGTCCGGCTCCGCCACCCGCCCGGGTGACGTGCTGAAGATGTACGGCGGCAAGACCGTCGAGGTCCTGAACACGGACGCCGAGGGCCGCCTGGTGCTGGCCGACGCGATCGTGCGGGCCGGCGAGGAGAACCCGGACGTCATCGTCGACGTGGCCACCCTGACCGGCGCCATGGTGCTGGCCCTGGGCAACCGCACCTTCGGCGTGATGGCCAACGGCGACGAGCTGCGCGAGGAGCTGCACGTCCTGGCCGGCGAGGCGGGCGAGCAGTCCTGGCCGATGCCGCTGCCGGCGGACCTGCGCAAGGGCTTCACCGAGTCGACCATCGCCGACCTGGCCAACATGGGCGAGCGGATGGGCGGCGGCCTGGTGGCCGGCCTGTTCCTGAAGGAGTTCGTGGCCGAGGGCATCGACTGGGCGCACCTGGACATCGCCGGTCCGGCGTTCCACGAGGGCGCGCCGTACGGCTACACCCCGAAGGGCGGCACCGCGAGCGCGGTGCGCACCCTGGTCCGCTTCGCCGAGCAGAGGGCGAACGGCAAGGCCTGATCCAGGCATGCCCTGAACCAGGCACCCCCCGGACCCGGGGCGCCCCCTGGTCCAGGACCCGCTGCGACGGGGCCCGGCGCGTGTGCGCCGGGCCCCGCCGTCGTTCCGGCCCGGTTACCTGCGAGTAGGACCGGTGGCCGTGGCGCACCTCTGTTCGCTGCGGGCGAAACTTTGTTCCGCAGTACGGAAGAAGCTGTGGCGGGCAACGCGGAAGACGCCCGTCCGGCGGCTGTCAACACCGCGCTGAGCTGCGATGATGCCCTTCCGTCGGGGGTGTTCGCGCCCCGGTGACCGCTCCGTGGGACACCCCTGGGGCGGACCCGGACATCAGCCACCGTGAACAAGTGCGAAGATGTATTTCCGGCACGACTGGGCGCCCCACAAAGGCTTCCGACCCACCGGACCGCGACCGGCCCGGCGACCCACCCCATGCATGGAGGACGTGACGTGGCGAACGACGCCAGCACCGTTTTCGACGTTGTCATTCTCGGAGGCGGAAGCGGCGGTTACGCCGCGGCGCTCCGCGCCGCTCAGCTGGGCCTGAGCGTCGCCCTGGTCGAGAAGGGTGAGCTGGGCGGCACCTGCCTGCACCGCGGCTGCATCCCGACCAAGGCGCTCCTGCACGCCGCGGAGATCGCGGACGAGACGAAGGAGGCCGCCGAGTTCGGCGTTCTGGCCACCTTCCAGGGCATCGACATCAACGGCGTCCACAAGTACAAGGACGACGTCATCGCCGGCCTGTACAAGGGCCTCCAGGGCCTGGTGGCCTCCCGCAAGGTCACCTTCATCCAGGGCGAGGGCAAGCTCTCCTCGCAGACCTCGGTGGACGTCAACGGCCAGCGCATCGAGGGCCGCCACATCGTCCTGGCCACCGGCTCCGTGCCGCGCTCGATCCCGGGCCTGGAGATCGACGGCAACCGCGTGATCTCCTCCGACCACGCCCTGAAGCTCGGCTTCATCCCGAAGTCGGCCGTCATCCTCGGCGGCGGCGTCATCGGCGTCGAGTTCGCCTCGGTCTGGAAGTCCTTCGGCGTCGAGGTCACCATCGTCGAGGCGCTGCCGCACCTCGTCCCGCTGGAGGACGAGAACTCCTCCAAGCTGCTGGAGCGCGCGTTCCGCAAGCGCGGCATCAAGTTCGAGCTGAAGGCCCGCTTCTCGGGCGTCGAGTACACCGAGACCGGTGTCCGCGTCTCCACCGAGAACGGCAAGCAGATCGACGCCGACCTGCTGCTCGTCGCCATCGGCCGCGGCCCGGTCTCCTCCGGCCTCGGCTACGAGGAGAACGGCGTCGCGATGGACCGCGGCTACGTCCTGGTCGACGAGTACATGCGCACCAACGTGCCCACCATCTCCGCCGTCGGCGACCTCGCCCCGACCCTCCAGCTGGCCCACGTCGGCTTCGCCGAGGGCATCCTGGTCGCCGAGCGCCTGGCCGGCCTCAAGCCGGTGCCGATCGACTACGACGGCGTTCCGCGCGTGACCTACTCCAACCCCGAGGTGGCCTCCGTCGGCATCTCCGAGGCCAAGGCCGTCGAGCTGTACGGCAAGGAGAAGGTCGTCACCCTGAAGTACAACCTGGCCGGCAACGGCAAGAGCAAGATCCTGAAGACCGCCGGCGAGATCAAGCTCGTCCAGGTCAAGGACGGCGCCGTGGTCGGCGTCCACATGGTCGGCGCCCGCATGGGCGAGCAGGTCGGAGAGGCCCAGCTGATCTACAACTGGGAGGCCCTCCCGGCCGAGGTCGCGCAGCTCATCCACGCGCACCCGACCCAGTCCGAGGCCCTGGGCGAGGCGCACCTGGCGCTGGCCGGCAAGCCGCTGCACGCGCACGACTGATCACGCCCCACCCCCTTTCCCGGTACTTCCCGTACGCAAGTACTTCCCGTACGCAAGACTTGATAGGAGTCGCTGAAACCATGGCGGTCTCAGTAACACTGCCCGCGCTGGGCGAGAGCGTTTCCGAGGGCACCGTCACCCGCTGGCTGAAGGCCGAGGGTGAGCGTGTCGAGGTCGACGAGCCGCTGCTGGAGGTGTCGACCGACAAGGTCGACACCGAGATCCCGGCCCCGGCCTCCGGCATCCTGGCCTCGATCAAGGTCGCCGAGGACGAGACCGTCGAGGTGGGCGCCGAGCTGGCGATCATCGACGACGGCTCGGGCGCCCCGGTCGCCGCCGCGGCCCCCGCCGTCGAGGCCGCGCCCGTCGCCGCCCCGGCCCCGGTCGCCGCTCCGGTCGCCGCTGCCCCGGCCGCCCCGGCCCCGGTC
>NZ_JBHXTL010000061.1:0-56072 GCF_042677365.1 Kitasatospora sp. NPDC127116 | reverse complement strand
TTCGGACCGCCTTCCAGCGGACCCTCCGGGCTTCGTTCTTTCGTGTTTCCAGCTTATCAGATGTTTTCCGCTCCGTTTTCCGGAGTTTCATTCATCCAATTTCCCGAACTGGCCGGTTCCGCTTTTCGCGACGTCCCCCACATTAGCTCATTCCGAGTGCTACCCGAAATTCACGCTCACTCGGTCGGCGGGAATGCCAAGAAGCCCATTTTCATGGGGATCAGAGTGAGAGTGGGTCTTGCTGAGTGGGATGGCCGCTCCAGCGACTCGTTCAACACTAGGCCACCTGGAGGACATCGTCAAACGTCGAGGGCCGGATCTGTCCAGATCCGGCCCTCGGGGCTCAAAGACGCAGCTCAGAGCAGGTGTGTTTTCAGCCAAGCTTCAACCGGCCGGTCTGTCGACCAGTCCGTCGGCCGGTCAGCCGGCAGCGACCAGCTCCGCCGCCGCCAGGTTGCGCTTTCCGCGCCGCAGCACGAGCCAGCGGCCGTGCAGCAGGTCGGCCTCGGTCGGCACGGCCTCCTCATCCGTCACCTTGACGTTGTTGAGGTAGGCACCGCCTTCCTTGATCGTCCGGCGGGCGGCCGAGCGGCTCGGCGACAGACCGACGGCGACCAGCAGGTCGACCACCGTCTGCAGCTCGGACACCTCGGCCTTCGGGACCTCGGCCAGGGCGGCGGCCAGGGTCGGGGCCTCCAGATCAGCGAGGTCGCCCTGGCCGAACAGCGCCTTTGACGCGGCGACCGCGCGCTCGTACTGCTCTGCGCCGTGCACCAGCGTGGTGAGCTCCTCGGCGAGGGCGCGCTGGGCGAGACGGGCGGCGGGGCGCTCGGTGGTCTCGCGCTCCAGTTCCTCGATCTCCTCCTTCGAGCGGAAGCTGAAGATCCGCAGGAAGTTGGGGACGTCCCGATCGTCCGCGTTCAGCCAGAACTGGTAGAAGGCGTACGGGGTGGTCAGCTCGGGGTCGAGCCAGACCGTACCGGACTCGGTCTTGCCGAACTTGGTGCCGTCGGCCTTGACGATCAGCGGCGTGGCCAGCGCGTGGACGGACTTGCCGTCGGCCTTGCGGATCAGATCCGTGCCGGCGGTCAGGTTGCCCCACTGGTCGCTGCCGCCGGTCTGCAGGGCGCAGCCGTAGCGGCGGTTCAGCTCCAGGTAGTCCATGCCCTGGAGGATCTGGTAGCTGAACTCGGTGTAGCTGATGCCCGCGTCGGAGTTGAGCCGCCGGGCGACGGCCTCCTTGGCGATCATGTTGTTGACCCGGAAGTACTTGCCCACGTCGCGCAGCAGGCTGATCGCCGACATCCCGGACGTCCAGTCCAGGTTGTTGACCATGCGCGCCGCGTAGGGGCCCTCGAAGTCGAGGAAGCGCGAGATCTGGCCGCGCAGGCGCTCGACCCAGCCGGCCACCGTCTCGGGGTCGTTGAGCACGCGCTCGGCGGTGGGCTTCGGGTCGCCGATCAGGCCCGTGGCACCGCCGACCAGGCCGAGCGGGAGGTTCCCCGCCTGCTGGATGCGGCGCATGGTGAGGATCTGCACCAGGTTGCCGAGGTGCAGGCTGGGGGCCGTCGGATCGAAGCCGCAATAGAACGTGACCGGGCCGTCCGCGAACGCCTTGCGCAGTGCGTCCTCGTCAGTGGACAGGGCGATCAGCCCACGCCACTGCAGCTCGTCGACGATGTCCGTCACGGTCACGCTTCTCCTTCGATCGGGCGTCCGCCCAGTGCTGGCCCGGTTCGGTCGGGCTCCGGGTCGGTACGACTCCAGCCTGATAGAGCCTACGCGGTTCCGGCCAGCGAGTTTCCCCGAGGCACCCCATCGAGCTGGGCGGCCCGCTCTCCCGGTCCCTCCCCCGATACCGGAAATTCCGTTGTTCGACGGCTGTGGGCCCATTCAGAGTGGTTCCATCGCCGTGCGGCGGCAGTGACGTGTGTGGAGACGGTCGTGCCGCCGTGGCACGCCCGCGGGAAGGGTGTGCCGAGTGCGCAACACGCTGGTTCTGAACGCGAGCTACGAGCCCCTGACGACGGTGTCGCTCCAGCGCGCCGTCGTCCTGGTGCTCCAGGACAAGGCGGTGGTGGAGCAGGCGCATCCGCTGCGCTCGATCCGGGGGACGGGCGTGGCCGTCCCGGTGCCACGGGTGATCAGACTGCAACGGTACGTACGGGTGCCGTTCCGACAACAGGCTCCGTGGTCACGGCGGGGTGTCCTGGCCCGGGACCAGCACCTCTGCGCGTACTGCGGCCGGCGGGCCACCACGGTGGACCACCTCCAGCCCAGGTCGCGCGGTGGTGCCGACAGCTGGATGAACACCGTCGCCGCGTGCGCGGAGGACAACCAGCACAAGGCGGACCGCACACCGGAGCAGGCCGGGATGAAGCTGCTGCGGCGGCCGTTCGAGCCGACGCCGCAGGCCAGTCTGATGCTGGCGCTCGGTCTGCGCAGCTCGGAGGTCCGGGACCTCGCCGACTGGCTGCCGGCCGTACCGGGCCGGCCCGTCTCCGCGGCGTGAGGCGATTGCCGGGAGACGGTTCGCGGGAGACTGCTCGCGGGAGGTGGTTCCGGGGAACGGGAGCACTCTCGACGTTCTCGACCTGAGGACACCCTCAGTGCTCGGACGGCGGCGGGTGGGGCGGCGCGCCGGCGTGGTGCGGGGCGGAAGGCCTCAGTCCTTCGCCTGGTACCCCGCCGCCGTGCCGTAGTTGGTCGAGTGCTCGGGCACCACGACCACCTGTCCGCCGCCGATCAGCACTCGTCCGGAGATCAGCAGTGAACCGGTGCCGGCCGGGAAGTTGCCGCCGGTCGCCTCCTGACCGCCCGCCAGCGGGAACCTGCTGAGACGGGCGGGCTGGTCACGGCGTTCGTCGGCGGCGAGCACCAGCGATCCGCCGTCGATGCCGACCGCCCGGACGGCGCCCTTCGCGGCGCTCGGCACCTTCCAGCGCTGCTTGCCGGTGTCCAGGTCGTAGCCGACCGCGGCCACCGGCCCGCCGCCGTTCGGCGGTTCCAGGGTGGTGACCATCGTCCGGCCCTCGAAGTAGACGCCAGGAGTGGCCGAAAACGTACCGTGGGCGACGTCCAGCCGACCGCCGTCGACGGCCACCGGGATCTCGGCGGCCGGGTCGCCGCCCGCGCCCCAGGCGAACACCCGGTCGTCCTCGGGCTTCCCGCCGGTCGTGAGGACCACGGACGGCTCGGCGGACAGCACCGTCACCGTCTTCGGCTGGTTGTTCAGGCCCCGCCACCAGCCGACCTTGCCGTCCGCGATGTTCAGCGCGACGGCCTGGTCGGCGGGGGTCGAATCGGCGCAGGAGGAGGCGACGAGCACGGTCCTTCCGCTGACGCCGCCGGACAGGGTGCAGAACTTGCCCTGGCCGGTGTACTGCCAGACGTCCTTCCCGTCGGCCGACTCCCAGGCCAGCGCCCGGTCGTCGCCGACGGCCACCACCTTGTCCTCGGTGACACCGACCCGCGCCGAGTAGGCGCCCTTCGTGTCCGAGAGGGTCTTGGTCCACGCGGTCCTGCCGGTCTTGGTGTCCACGGCGGACACCAGCGTGCAGGGACTCTTCGGATCGGCCTGCGGACGGAACAGCGCCGCGCCCAGGCCTGCCTGGTTCACTCCCGCCGACAGCCCGCACGGGACGGCCCCGGCGGCCGGCGGCTCCACCGACCAGGTCGGCTTGCCGCCCGCCCGGTCGTACGCGCGGACACCGGAGCCGTCGGCCCGGACCACCGCGTCGGCCAGCAGCCAGCTGCCGATCAGCGTGTCGTCGCCCCCGGCCGGACCGGCCACGGCAGGCTGCGCGGCCCAGGCCCTGGTGTGCGCCACCGCGAAGCCCGGCTCACCGCCGCTGCTCGCCGCCGCGCTGCCACCGCCCTCGGTCCCGACCATCAGCCCCGCCGCCACCAGTACTCCCAGCGCGGCCACCCCGGCACCGGTCCGCACCAGCAGGGCCTTGCGGCTGGGCA
Organism: Kitasatospora sp. NPDC127116; assembly: GCF_042677365.1. Lineage (NCBI taxonomy): Bacteria > Bacillati > Actinomycetota > Actinomycetes > Kitasatosporales > Streptomycetaceae > Kitasatospora > Kitasatospora sp. NPDC127116. The sequence continues at coordinate 52,103 of NZ_JBHXTL010000061.1, read as the reverse complement.
CGTGATCCCCTGCCAGCACTGCGTCGGCGGCCTTCCGTGCCTTGGCGGAGAGCGAAGAGGCCGCGCCGGTGCCCGCGCCGGCACGGGCACCGGAGCCCCGGCCGGCACCTCGGCGCGCGGAGGCCCGCGACGGCGAGGCGGGCTCGGCCTGCGACTCGGGGGCCTGCGTCGTAGAAGTCTCCGCGGGCTGTTCCGGGACGGTCACGGGCACCTGCCCGGCCTCTTCGAGGTGCACGTAGCCGTCCGCCGAGTACTCCGCCCCGGCCGGGACGTACAAGCCCTCCCCGGCGGGCTGCCGCGGGGCGGCGTACGGTGTGGCGGCCTGATGCGGCTGCGCGTGGTCCGGGTACTGCGGATACGGCTGGTACTGCTCCTGAACGCCGTAGTGGCCCTGATCCTGGCCCTGGACGTAGCCGCCCTCGACATAGCCGGTCCGACCGTATCCACTGTGGTCGTAACCGCTCTGGTCATAGCCGGCCTGGTCATGACCGGCCTGGCCGTAGCCGGTGTCGTAGCTGGTCTCGTAGCCGGTGTGCCCGTAGACGCCTTGGCCGAGCTGCGGCTGCTGCCCGTACTCGGCCGAGCCGTAACCCGCCTGCTGCTGCGGCTGCCACTGCGATGGCTGCTCCGGCGTCTGCTCCTGCTCGGCGTACCCGCCGTGCCCGCTGTGCCCGCCGTTCTGCCAGTCCGAGTGGCCCTCGGACGGCCACGGCTGTTGGGGGTGGGCGTCTCCGAAGGGCTCCTGCGCCATCCGTTCCGTCCCTCCCGAGCCATCTGCCTGCCGATGCGGCAGTCAGCATCTCACGCCTGCCCGGAGAGGCGGCCCGGGCCCTCGGTCGGACGGGCCCGGGCTCCTCGGCCGTGCCGCGTCAGGCCGCCGACTCGACGCGCAGGGCCTCGTCGATCCGGGCGGCGAGGGTGAAGTCCAGCCCGGTGAGGCCGCCGGCGCTGTGGGTGGACAGGAGGAAGCGCAGGGTTCGCCAGCGGATGTCGATGTCGGGGTGGTGGTCGAGCGCCTCTGCCTGCTCGGCGACGGAGACGACCACCCGGATCGCCGCCGGGAAGTCCGGCGCGTCGGCGGTACGGGCGATGCTGTCGCCCTCCCGCTTCCATTGGGGCAGCGCCGCCAGGGCTGCCGTGATCTCGTCCTCGTTCAGCCGCGCCCTGCTGCTCATCGCCGCACTCCTGGTGGGTCGTCCGGTGGGTCGTCGCTCCGGGGCCGGGGAGCTCCGGAACCGGGATTCCGGGCCGTTCAGGCGCCCGGGAACCGGTGTCAGGCGGCCTTCCGGCGCGGACGGGCCACCAGTTCGCCGCCGCAGTTGGGGCAGGTGACGGCCATGGCCTCGGTGCAGTCCGGGCAGAAGGTGCACTCGTAGGAACATATCGAGGCGCGGCCGTCCGCGGTCAGCGACACCGCGCAGCGCTCGCAGCTCTCACGCATCTCCAGGGCCATGGCGTACTCCTCCGACCTGCATACGGTCTGACGGTCGTTCAACTCAACAACAGCTTGGTGACGGCCACGAGGCCGACCACCACGATGACAACGCGCAGCGCGGTCGGCGGGAGACGACGGCCGACCTTGGCCCCGAGCAGGCCTCCGACCAGCGAACCCGCCGCGATCAGACCAGCGGCGGCCCAGTTCACGGTCGAGGTGAAGAGGAAGAAGAGCGCGGCGACCGCGTTCACGATCAGCGCCAGGGCGTTCTTCACCGCGTTGATCCGCTGGAGGTCCTCCTGGAGCAGCATGCCCATCAGCGCCATCAGCAGCACGCCCTGCGCGGCACCGAAGTAGCCGCCGTAGATGCCGGTCAGGAACACCCCGACCAGCAGTACCGGGCTGCCGTCCGGATCGCCGCCGGGGCGGCGGCGGGCGGCGACGGCCTTGGCCACCCGGGGCTGGATCACCACCAGGACGAGCGCCAGCAGGATCAGCGCCGGGACGATCGCGTCGAAGGCCCCGCTCGGAAGCTTGATCAGCAGCAGCGCGCCGAGCAGCCCGCCGAGCAGGGAGGCGGTGCCCATGCGCAGCACGCGGCGCCCCTGGTCGGCCAGCTCGCGGCGGTACCCGATCACCCCGCTGAGCGAGCCGGGGACCAGGCCGAAGGAGTTGGAGACATTGGCGGTGACCGGTGGGATGCCCACGGCGAGCAGGACCGGGAAGGTGATCAGCGTGCCGGAGCCGACGATCACGTTGATCATCCCGGCGCCGACGCCGGCCACCAGGACGGCGATCGACTCCCAGAGCGTCATGGGTCACCTCTCCTCTCGGTCCTGTCCGAGGGGATCATGCCGGACGGCCCTGCAGGCCGACCAGACCCGCCCACGATTCGGGACGCACGCCACAGTGCCCGGTACGTACGCTTCGGCACCGTGAAAGGCCGAGGGCCCGCCACCTCTCGGCAGCGGGCCCTCGGCGAAGCACGGTTCGACCGATCACTCCGGGTCGATCTTCGGGTACTCCCGGACCGGGTCCACCCGGGGACGGGCGGCGCCCTTCTCGGTGTCCACCGGCCGCGGGCCGGACGCCGGGTCCAACGGCACCTGGGTGGCGGCCGGGATCGTCTGCGGGACACTGGGCGCCGCGACCGCGCCGCCGTTCACCCCGCCGTTGCCGGTCAGGCCGGTGAAGGCCCCGCCGAGGCCCTTGAGTGCGTCGCCGACCTCGCTGGGGATGATCCAGAGCTTGTTGGAGTCGCCCTTGGCCAGCTCGGGCAGGGTCTGGAGGTACTGGTAGGCCAGCAGCTTCTGGTCGGCGTCGCCGTCGTGGATGGCCTCGAAGACCGTCCGGATCGCGGCCGCCTCACCGTCCGCGCGCAGGACCGCGGCCTGCGCCTCACCCTCCGCCTTGAGCACCTCGGCCTGCTTCTCACCCTCGGCCTTGAGGATCTGGGCCTGGCGCTGGCCCTCGGCGGTGAGGATCGCGGCGCGCTTGTCCCGGTCGGCGCGCATCTGCTTCTCCATCGAGTCCTGGATGGAGGTCGGCGGCTCGATCGCCTTCAGCTCGACACGGTTGACCCGGATGCCCCACTTGCCGGTGGCCTCGTCCAGGACACCGCGCAGGCCAGCGTTGATGACCTCTCGCGAGGTCAGCGTGGACTCCAGGTCCATCGAGCCGATGATGTTGCGCAGCGTGGTGACGGTCAGCTGCTCGATCGCCTGGATGTAGCTGGCGACCTCGTACGTCGCGGCGCGGGGGTCGGTCACCTGGTAGTAGATGACGGTGTCGATGTTGACGACCAGGTTGTCCTGGGTGATCACCGGCTGCGGCGGGAACGGCACGACCTGTTCGCGCAGGTCGATCCGGTTGCGGACGCGGTCGATGAACGGGACGACGATGTTCAGCCCTGCGTTGAGCGTCCGGGTGTAGCGGCCGAAGCGCTCCACGATCGCGGCGCTGGCCTGCGGGATGACCTGGATCGTCTTGATCAGCGCGATGAAGGCCACCACGACCAGGACGACCAAAACGATAAGGACGGGTTCCACGGACTCTCCCCTAGACGACCAGGGCGGTCGCGCCCTGGATTTCGACGACGTCGACCTGCTGTCCAGGCTGGTACACCTGGCCCGGGTGAAGCGCACGGGCCGACCAGATCTCACCGTTCAACTTGATCCGCCCGCCCTCCCCGTCGACGGTTTCCGCGACGACCGCGGTGGCGCCCTGGAGCGCCTCGATGCCCATCTTGACCTGCGGGCCCTTCTGAAGCTGCCGGTAGGCGATCGGGCGGACGAAGACCACCAGTGCGACCGAGACGACGACGAAGGTCAGGGTCTCGGCGACCACTCCCCCGCCCAGCGCGGCCACGACGGCGGCGGCCAGCGCCCCGACCGCGAACATGGCGAACTCCGGCATCGCGGTGAGCACCAACGGTATGCCGAGCCCTGCGGCGGCCAGGAGCCACCAGATCCAGCTGTCCACACGTCCATCCTAGGGAGCGAAGGCCTTCGAAGCGGACAGTTCCCGCAGGTCGAGGGGCGGAAACCGGTCGCGCGTGCGACCGGTTTCCGACGGCCTTCCGGATGAGCGGACGAAGGGGCCTCAGCCCAGCGGCAGACCCTGGGCCGACCAGCGGTCTCCGTGCCGCTCCAGGGTGAGCGGCAGGCCGAAGCACTTGGAGAGATTACGGGCGGTCAGCTCGGTGTCGATCGGGCCGGCCGTGAGCACCTTCCCCTGTCGGATCATCAGGACGTGGGTGAAGCCCGGCGCGATCTCCTCGACGTGGTGGGTGACCATCGCCATGGCCGGGGCGAACTCGTCCTGGGCGAGCGCGCCGAGCCGGCGGACCAGGTCCTCGCGGCCACCGAGGTCGAGGCCCGCGGCAGGCTCGTCGAGCAGCAGCAGCTCGGGGTCGGTCATCAGGGCGCGGGCGATCAGGGTGCGCTTGCGCTCGCCCTCGGAGAGGGTGCCGAACTTGCGGTCGGTGAGATTGGCCATGCCGAGGCGGTCGAGCAGGGCGAGGGCGCGGACCTCGTCCGACTGCTCGTAGGTCTCCTGCCAGCTGACCGTCATGCCGTACGCGGCGGTGAGGACGGTCTGGAGCACGGTCTGCTCGGCCGGCAGCTTGTCGAACATGGCGGCGCCGGCCAGGCCGATCCGGGAACGCAGCTCGAAGACGTCGATCTCGCCGAGCTTCTCACCCAGCACCGTGACCTTGCCCGAGGTCGGGAACAGGTACGAGGAGGCGATCTGCAACAGCGTGGTCTTGCCGGCGCCGTTCGGGCCCAGGATGACCCAACGCTCGCCCTCGGAGATGGACCACGAGACCTGGTCGACCAGCGCGCGCCCCTCCCGGACCACGGATACGTCCACCAGCTCCAGCACGTCGCTCATGCCTACGCCTTCCCCAAAAAACAAGATTCTCGGCCGTCGGTGCGGGCGGCGAGCCTACTCCGGCAGCCGGTGGGCACGGGGTGGGTGCGCCGCACACGCATGGGCAAACCTACGCCACGCGGATGACCGCCGATTCCGTAGGCTGGCCGGATGCTCGTGACTCCTGCCGACAATCCGTACGAAGAGCCCCGTTCGGGGCGGCTCACCGCATGGGGCAACGCCTTGCTGGCGGGCCTCGTGCCGCCGGACGACGCCGCCACGGCCGTCCTGGGCCGGGACGAGATCCACCGGGTCACCGGACTGCCCGGCGACGAGCCCGGCGAGCAGCACGGGCTGACCTGGGCGCTGGGGCGGCTGCGGGTGCTCGGCGTGAAGGGTCTGCGTCTCGCGCTGCCCTCAGCCGGGCATCCGCTCGGGCTGACCGGTCCGAAGGCCTTCAACGAGCAGGCCATGAGTGCGGGCGAGGCCGTCCTGGCCGTCGGTGCACCACTCGGGCTGGTGCCGGAGGTGGAGGTGTACGGCCCGGCCGGCGACCGCTCGGCCACCGTGCTGTGGCGTTGTTCCGAGGTCAACGACACACCTCCGGCGGACGTGCCGTCGCTCCACGAGGCCGAACGTGAACTGGCCGACGGGCTGCGGGAGGCGACCGTCATGCTCGCCCGCCTCGACGTGGCCGGCGCCGGACCTGAGGCCTTGCGCGCCCTGGATGCCTACCGCCGCCGTGGCCACAGCGAGCTGCTCGCTCCCGGGTACCCGCCCCGGGCTGTCCGTGTCCTGGAGTCGGCCCGCCAGGTGTCCGCCCTCCTCTCCATCGCCTCCGGCGGCCACGGCGCTGCCGTCAGCGCCTCCGAGATGGCGGCCCGCCAATCCGCCCTGGCCCCGCTGCGGCGCACCGCCCGGCGCGCCCAGGTCGCCGCCTACAACGCCCTCGTGGACGAGCGAGACGATCGCTGAGAGGTGCTGGGCCGCGGAGTCGGCGGTGGCGAGCGCGATCGCCTCGGCGCGCTGGTATCTGCCGTCGGGCCCGGCGGCCAGGCCTCCCTGCGCCGTCGTGGCCACCAGCCGGCACCGGGGCCACCCCAGGACTTCGGCTGCCTCCTCCGCCGAGTAGCTCTCCGCGAGTCTCCGTTCCAGCGCCTCAGCCGCGGCCCGTGCCGTGGCCGCAGCCTTGTGCATGCGCTCCGTGACAGTCTGCTGCACCACGGCATACGGGACGGCGGCCAAGGCCTCCCGGCTGTAGGTCGGCCAGCCCCGGTATCCGCCGCAGGGGCGTAGCTCTCCCGCGGCGGCGAGCCGCCTGATGTCCTCGGCGATCACCAGCAGACCTGTGGTGTGGCCCAACACCGTGGCCGCCTTGGCCGCCCCCACGGGCGGCACGGCGCCGAGCGCGAGGATGATCTCCTCGGTGCGGGCCTTCAGCTGTACCTCGACGAGCGCCGACCAGGTGCCGTTGTCGAGGTCCGGCTCGGGGATCAGTTCACGTTCCCGTGCCAGGTTGAACTGCCAACGCCGCATCTGCAGTCGACGTCTCAGCAGCTCCGGCCCGTAGGCCTCCCGGTCTCGGGCTGTCTCCCGGGCCAACCTCGCTCTGCGCTCGACGTCCTCTGCTGCACGATTCCCTGCCCTCGCCACCTGACACCCGGACAAGGGGCGTCCTGGCGCCCGCCCTCGGCCCCCGTCCTCGACAGTTGACTGCGACCCAGGCCCGGACATCGGAGGCTCGTCGAACAGGTGGCATGTCACCTCAAGCTCATGAGCCAGCACGACAGGCCCGCACTGATTGCGCATCGCGTTCATCCGGCCCTCCCTCGGGATCGGTGTCGGCGATCAGCCTGGCACAGCCGAATGGCGATGGATCACCTGAATTCGGACCAACCCTGCCGAACGGCACATGCTGGACCACCGTTTGACGCCCTGCCTGGCCGAAAACCTGCCGATCGGCACGGCGCCTGCGCCACTACGTCGCGCCCCCGGCGCGCTACCCCTCTCGGGCCTCGCCGTGACGAACGGCCCAGAGTGCCGCCTGGGTGCGGTCGCTCAGGTCCAACTTCATCAGGATGTTGGACACATGGGTCTTCACCGTCTTCTCCGAGAGGTGCAGACTGCGGGCGATCTCCCGGTTGGAGCGGCCATCGGCGATGTGTCCGAGCACTTCGCGCTCGCGCTCGGTGAGCGTGCCACCTCGACCCTGCGGAACGCGCGGGCCGTCGTCGGCGAGCAGTGCCTCGGCCAGTTCGGGCTGGAGCAGAACGTGACCGGCGTGCACCGACCGAATCGCCCCGGCCAGCGCCTCCGGGTCCACGTCCTTGTACACGTAACCGGCCGCACCGGCCCGCAGCGCGGGAACCATCGTGCGGTGCTCGGTGAAGCTGGTGACGATCAGGATCCGGGCGCGGCTGCCCTCGCCCTTGAGCGTGCGCAGCGCCTCGATGCCGTCGACGCCGGGCATCTTGAGGTCCATCAGGACGACATCGGGGTCGAGCTCACGGGCCCGGTCAATACCCTCCGCCCCATCGGCGGCCTCCCCGACCACCTCGATGTCGTCCTGGACCTCCAGGAAAGTGCGCAGCCCGCGCCGAACCACCTGGTGGTCGTCGACCAACAGGACTCGGATCGACGGTGTGCTCTCAGGCACCGGGGACCTCCATCTCTACGAGCGTCCCCCGGCCGGGGGCCGATTCCAGGGTGAGTGTGCCGCCGACGGCGGCCGCGCGGTCGCGCATAGAGGCCAGGCCGAGGTGACGGCCTGCTCGCCTGACGGACTCCGGATCGAAGCCGCGCCCGTCGTCGTGCACGCGCAGCACCGCACCGCGCGCAGGCGTCCCTGCCAGGGTGACGGTGACCCTGCGGGCGCCGGAGTGGCGCAGCGCGTTGTGCAGCGCCTCCTGGGCGACTCTCAGCAGTGCGGCCTCCTGGGCAGGCGGCAGCGCCCGGACCCCGTCGGCGGCGAAGGCGACGTCGGCGGTGTGCGCCCGGTCCAGGACCTGCACCTGGGAGGCGAGAGTGGCGCTGAGCCCGTCCTCCTCCAGGGCTGCGGGACGCAGCTCCACGACGACGGCGCGCAGTTCGTCGGCTGCCTCGGCGGCGAGACGGGCGACCTCGGCGAGCTCGGCACGTGCCCGGACGGGGTCGCGGTCGACGAGCTTGGCGGCCGCCTTGGCCGTGAGCCGGAGCGAGAAGAGCTTCTGCGAGACGGCGTCGTGCAGGTCGTGGGCGATCCGGGCACGCTCGCCGGCCAGCGTGAGCTCGCGGCTGCGCTCGTACAGTCGGGCGTTGGACAGTGCGAGGGCCGCGTGCGCGGCGAGGATCCGCAGGAGTTCCTCGTCGTGATCGGTGAAGAGGCCGCCGCCACGCTTGTTGGCGAGGAAGATGACGCCCATCACCTGCGGCTCGTCCTCGGCCGCGTCGGTGTCCAGGATCGGCATGCCCAGAAAGGCGTCCATATCGGGGTGGGCTGCGGGCCATCCTTCGAAGGTGGGTGCCTTGCGGACGTCCGCCAGCCGGGTGGGGCCGGTCTCGTGCAGCATCACGGCGAGTACACCGTGCTGTCGGGGCAGCGGGCCGATCGCCCGCCACTGCTCGTCGGTGACACCGTCGACCACGAACTGGGCGAAGCCCCCGTGGTCGTCGGGCACGCCCAGGGCCGCGTACTCGGCGCCGAGCAGTCCCCTGGCGGAGGCGGTGATGCGGCGCAGCACCTCACGGACCTCCAGGTGCCGGCTCATGGCGAGCAGTGCCTGGCTGACGGCCTCGATCCCGGACAGGCAGGGTTCGCAGGCGGGCAGCGGGCCCCGGTGGGTCCGGTGGTCTCCGGTGGTGCTGGACATACCGCCAAACTACCGCCGCCCCGGCGACCGCCGCGTCCGTCCGCGGCCGCCCCGGGCCCGGGTCCGGGGACCTAGGCCGCAGGGCCCGCCCGGAGCCTCATGAAAGCGCCCGGAACGCCGAGAGGCGGCCCTCCCTGCTGGGAGAGCCGCCCCTCGGCCTGCCGCCGGAGAGTCGGAGAAGGGGTCAGCCCTTCTGCATGACCTCGGGCTCGTGCCGACGCTGGAGCCGCGTCACGAGGACGCCGATGGCGACGGAGATGACGATCAGCACACCCGCGTCGATCGCCCACTGGGCGACGCTGTGCTTCCAGAGCGGGTCGTAGTTGGGGTTCTGGAAGTCCTTGTTCCAGGGGCCCATGAGCACGGACAGGTCGAGCGTGGTGGACACGATGCCGGTGCCCCAGCGGGCCGGCATCAGCCAGGCGACCTGCTCCAGTCCGGGCTTGCTGAAGATCTGGAAGAGGCAGCCGGTGAAGACGACCTGGACGATGGCGAACATGACCAGCAGCGGCATGGTCTTCTCGGCGGTCTTCACCAGCGCGGAGATCATCAGGCCGAACATCATCGCGGCGAAGCTCAGCAGGATCATGCCGATGGTCATCTCGATGATCGGCAGGTTCTTGACGATCAGGCCGTGCTCGGGGAGCTTGCGCGGCAGGAAGCCGACGGCGGAGATGATGGCGCCCTGGATCACGCTGAAGAAGCCCAGCACGATGATCTTGGACATCATGTACGCCGAGCGGGAGAGCCCGGTGGCTCGTTCCCGCTCGTAGATCGCCCGCTCCTTGATCAACTCGCGGACCGAGTTGGCCGCCCCGGAGAAGCAGGCGCCGATCGCCAGGATCAGCATGATCGTCGCGGCGCCGCTGTTGAGGTGGAGCTGTGTCTTGGGGTTGGGTGCGAGCCCCGGTTCGTTGGGGATCAGCACGCTGACCGCGCCGATGACGGCGGGCAGCAGCACGGACAGCGCGAGGAAGCCGCGGTCCGAGGCGAGCACCGACATGTAGCGGCGCATCAGCGTCCACAGCTGCGAGCCCCAGCTCTGCGGCTTCGGCGGCTTGACGGCCTCCTGGGCGACCTGGACGTGCTGCACCTCGCCCGCCTCCACGGTGGGCGCGGAGTACTGCTGGTAGTGCACCGAGCCGCGGTAGCGGCCGGCCCAGTCGTGGTCCGGGTAGTTCTCGAAGGCCTGGAAGACGTCCGCCCAGGTCTCGTACCCGAAGAAGTGCAGCGCCTCGTCCGGCGGGCCGAAGTAGGCCACCGAGCCGCCCGGCGCCATCACGAGCAGCCGGTCGCAGAGTGCGAGTTCGGCCACCGAGTGGGTGACGACCAGGATGGTGCGGCCGTCGTCGGCGAGGCCGCGCAGCATCTGCATGACCTCGCGGTCCATGCCCGGGTCGAGGCCCGAGGTGGGCTCGTCCAGGAAGATCAGCGAGGGCTTGGTGAGCAGCTCCAGGGCGACCGAGACACGCTTCTGCTGGCCGCCGGAGAGCGCGGTGATCTTGTTGTCGGCACGCTTGTCCAGGCGCAGCTCGTACAGCACCTCGTCGATCCGGGCGTCGCGCTCGCGCGCCTCGGTGTCGCCGGGGAAGCGCAGCTGGGCGGCGTACTTGAGGCCCTTCCGGACGGTGAGCTCGCGGTGCAGGATCTCGGACTGCGGCACCAGGCCGATGCGCGAGCGGAGCTCGGCGAACTGCTTGTAGAGGTTGCGGCCGTCGTACAGGACCTCGCCGCGGTCGGCCGGGCGGTAGCCGGTGAGGGCGCGCAGCAGCGTGGACTTGCCGGAGCCGGACGGGCCGATGACCGCGACCAGGGACTTCTCCGGGACGCCGAAGCTGACGTCGTCGAGCAGGACCTTCTTGCCGCCCTTGTGGTCGACCTCGACGGTCAGGTGGCGGGCGGAGAAGGAGACCGCGCCGGTGTCGACGAACTCCTGCAGCTGGTCGCCGACCAGGACGAAGCTGGAGTGGCCGACGGTCAGCCGGTCCTGCGGGCCCATCAGCTGACGCTGCACCCGCTGGCCGTTGAGGAAGATGCCGTTGTGGCTGCCGAGGTCGACGATCTCGTAGCGGCCGTCCGGGAGCTGACGCAGCTCGGCGTGGTGGCGGGAGACCTGGAGGTCGGACACCACGATGTCGTTGTCGAGCGCACGACCGATCCGGGCGGTGCGCATCGAGGACGTCAGGTTGCGGATGATGGTCGGCTGCGGCCCGCCGCCACCGTGCTGCGGCGGGGCCGGGAAGTCCTGCTGCTGCGGGAAGCCACCGTGCTGGGGCTGGGGCTGCTGCGGGGCCGACTGGGCCTGCGGCGGCGCGTACTGCTGCTGCGGGAACGGCGACTGGGCCTGCGGCTGCCCGGGCCAGGCCTGCTGCTGCGGCTGCTGGTACGGGTCCTGCTGCGGCCAGCCCTGCTGCGGGGCGGGCTGCTGGGGCGTGGGCACCGGGCCTCGGCTGGTGGCGGCCTCGTGCATCGGGGTGGCCTGTGGAGCCGCCGCCTGCGGAGCGGCGGCGTGCACGGGTGCGGAGAAGCCGAGCCGGGGGCCGTTCTCCGGGTTGCCCAGGTTGACCACGGCACCGGGGAACAGCTGGGCCTGCAGGGTGCGGGCCCCGGCCACGTACGTTCCGTTGGTGCTGCCGTGGTCGTCCAGCTGCCAACCGCTGCCGTTGAAGCTCATGGTCCCGTGCTGCCAGGAGACCCTGGCGTCCTCGAACGGGAAGTCCGACTGAGGGTTGCGCCCGATGGTGTAGGACCGCCCGGGCTCCAGAGTCCGCTGCTGTCCGTTGATCTCAATGACGAGTTGCGGCACTGCTCGCCTGCCCCGCTCTCTCGGTTCCCCCGAATTGTGGCCCCCGGCCGGGGCTGCGATGTTTCTCTGACTGACGGGGGGAATCATTCCAGCCCGCCGACCGCCGGTGAAAGTCGGCCCGGGCGACTGTGACCAGGCTGCTACCGACCCCGGACCGCGCCGTCCCGCGAGGTGGGACGGGTGCCCCCGGGCCGTCGGGCGCCCGGTAGCGTGGGAGGCACCATGAACGCATCGCCCCTGGCCGCTGAGCCCCTCCCCGCCGCCCAGCACCGGACCGCGGACGAGCGCACCCTGCTCGTCAAGGTGTTCGGCAAGGACCGCCCCGGCATCACTGCCGGCCTCTTCGCGACGCTGGCCGGCTTCGGCGTCGACGTCATCGACATCGAGCAGGTCGTGACCCGTGGCCGCATCACGCTCTGCGCGCTGGTCACCCCGCCCCCCGTACCCGCCGCCGAGGGTGGGCTGCGGGCCACCGTCCACCGCTGGGCCGACGAGCAGAAGCTCCAGGCCGAGATCCTCTCCGGCATCGGTGACAACCGGCCGCGCCGTGAGGGCCGTTCGCACGTCACGGTGCTCGGCAATCCGCTGACCGCCGCCGCCGTCTCCGCGCTCACCTCCCGGATCACCGCCTCGGGGGGCAACATCGACCGTGTCTTCCGGCTCGCCAAGTATCCGGTGACGGCGGTCGAGCTGGCCGTCTCCGGTGTGGCCACCGACGAGCTGCGGGCCGCGCTGGCCCAGGAGGCGGCCACCCAGCGGGTGGACGTCGCGGTGGTCGCCGCCGGGCTGGAGCGCCGGGCGAAGCGCCTGGTGGTCATGGACGTCGACTCCACGCTCATCCAGGACGAGGTGATCGAGCTGTTCGCCGCCCACGCGGGCTGCGAGGAGGAGGTCGCCGAGGTGACGGCGGCGGCGATGCGCGGCGAGCTGGATTTCGCCGAGTCGCTGCGGGCCCGGGTGGCGCTGCTGGCCGGACTGGACGCCTCGGTGACCGAGAAGGTCCGCGCCGAGGTCCGTTTCACACCGGGGGCGCGCACCCTGATCCGTACGCTCCAGCGCCTCGGCTACCAGGTCGCGGTGGTGTCCGGCGGCTTCACCCAGGTCACCGACCACCTGGTGGAGCAGCTGGGCCTGGACTTCGCGGCCGCGAACACCCTGGAGGTGGTGGACGGCAGGTTCACCGGCCGGGTGGTCGGCGAGATCGTGGACCGGGCGGGCAAGGCCCGTTGGCTGGCCCGCTTCGCCGAGCAGGCGAAGGTGCCGCTGGAGCAGACGGTGGCGATCGGCGACGGCGCCAACGACCTGGACATGCTGAACGCGGCCGGCCTCGGGGTGGCGTTCAACGCCAAGCCGGTGGTGCGCGAGGCCGCCGACACCGCGGTGAACGTGCCGTTCCTGGACACCGTGCTGTACCTGCTGGGCATCACCCGTGAGGAGGTCGAGGCAGCCGACGCGCTGCACGGCACCCCGACCGAGACCGATTAGGAGCCGGCCCGGCAACGGCCGGTGGAGTGAGGCCCGAGGAACAGCCCGAGGAGGGCGCCCGGCCCGCGGACACGGACCGGTACGGCCTGCGGACACAGACGAGGGGCGCGCGGATCGCATCCGCGCGCCCCTCACCTGTGTTCCCGGGGTCAGTCCTGCGGCGTGTGGTACGAGACCAGCTCGGCCACGCCCGGCTCGACGCCCTTCCAGGAGCCGCTGAAACTGAGCACCGCGATCGCCGCCGTCGGGAAGCCACCGAGCCGCAGCCGCTCCAGCGCGTCCCGGTCGCCCGCGTCCCCGGCCAGCACCTGGGTCAGACCCAGCACACCCGGGTTGTGACCGACCAGCACCACGTCCGAGTACTCCTCCGGGGTCTCCTGGAGCACGGCGATGATCTCGCCGGGGCTCGCCTCGTAGACCCGTTCCTCGTAGACGGTCTTGAGGGGCCGCTGCGGCAGCTCGTGCACCGCCAGCTTCCAGGTCTCTCGGGTGCGCAGCGCGGTGGAGCAGACCACGTAGTCGGGGTTGATGCCGGAGTCGACCAGCCAGCGGCCGGCGTCCGGGGCCTGGTGACGGCCCCGGTCGGCCAGCGGCCGGTCGTGGTCGTCCACGCCGTTCGGCCAGTCGGCCTTGGCATGGCGGAGAACGATGATCCTGCGGGGCGTGTCGGCGCTCATACCCAGCAAGCTTGGCAGAAAAGCGGCCCGGCGGCGCGATGCTCCCGGACGCCGCCACTCCGAGGGACGACGAGTGTCACCGTGTCCCGTTCACCGGAGCGTCGGGTGGAGTACGGGCGCAGGGGCGCAGAGGCGTCCGTCAGCCGATCGAGGCCGCGACGGTGGCGATGAGCGCCACCAGCACCACGATGGCGGAGAAGGCGAGGGCGATGCGGCCGAGCTGCTTGCGGCCGTCGGTGGGATTGGGATCGAGAACGGGCATGTCCGGAATTCTCCCATCCCGAACACGCCCGCCGTCCGCTGGCCCCACCCCCTTGGCCGGGCCTTGACCTTGGCCGTCGGGCCCTGGGCCCGGGCCCCGGGCTCCACCGCCGCGTCCGGCCGCCGCGTCCGACCGCTCGGTGTCAGGCTGTCAGGCCTCGGCCCGCTCCGCCGGGCGCACCGCCTCGTCCTCGATGTGCCGGGCCCGCGCGGCGCGCAGGCCGAACAGCATCTGCGGAACCAGCAGCAGCGACAGGAAGCCCAGCGGCCAGTACCACTCACCGGTGGCCCCGTAGAGCCAGCCGACCAGGATCGGGCCCGGGATGGACACCAGGTATCCGATGCCCTGGGCGAAGGCGGAGAGTTGCGCGACCCCGCCCGCCGACCGGGCCCGCAGTCCGATCATGGTCAGCACCAGCGGGAAGGCGCAGTTGGACAGGCCCAGCAGGACCGCCCAGAGCCAGGCGCCCCCGGCCGGGGCGAGTGCCAGCCCGGCGTACCCGGCGATGCCGCAGCAGGCCAGCACGACCACGAACAGCCGCTGGTCGCCGCGCCGTGCGGCCAGGTTGGGCAGCACGAAGGAGACCGGCACGCCGATCACCATGGTGACCGCGAGCAGCACCCCGGTGGTGCCCTCGCCGATGCCGGCGTCCTGGAAGATCTGCGACATCCAGCCCATGACCACGTACGCGCCGGTGGCCTGGAGGCCGAAGTACCCGGCCAGTGCCCAGGCGGTCCGGCTGCGGGTGATCGGCAGCCGGACGGGGGCGGCTGCGCCGGCGGCCCGCTCGCCGCGCTCCCGCTTGGCGATCAGCACCAGCAGCCAGAGCACCAGGGCGAGCGCTCCCAGGACGGCCCAGACACCCAGGCCGTAGCGCCAGTCGCCGCCGAGCGACTTGGTCAGCGGCACGGTGACGGCCGCGGCCAGCGCGGTGCCGGCGGACAGCGCCATCGAGTAGAGGCCGATCATCGGCCCGACCTTGTCCGGGAAGTACCGCTTGATCACCACCGGCAGCAGCACGTTGGAGACCGCCACCCCGGCCAGGGCGAGGGCGGTGAGCAGCAGGAACACGGCAGTGCCCCCGGCGAACGAGCGGGCCAGCACGCCCGCCGTGATGGCGCCCATGCCCGCCGTGACGACCGCGATCGGACCGATCCGACGGGCCGCCGCGGGCGCGGCGAAGCCGAACAGCCCGAAGCACAGCGACGGGACGGCGGTGAGCAGCCCGGCGAGCGTCGGGTTCATCCCGAGGTCGTCGCGGACCTGCTTGAGCAGCGGCCCGAGGCTGGTGACCACGGGGCGCAGGTTGAAGGCGGCGGCGGCGATCGCGACGGCGAACAGCCAGCCCAGGTACTTGGCCGAGCCGGAGGCGGCGGGCTGCTCGGCGGTCGGTGTCCGGCTCTCGGTCCGGGCGGAAGCGGTGGTGTCTGCTGCGGGCATGGACAGCATCATAGAATGATGGGATGAATTGATGCACCTTGGAATTGGCATGATGTGCCGACCGTTCATCGTCCGGCCACTTCCCACCCAGGCCCCATCCGAGCCGTAGCCGTCAAGGAGTCCCCCGTGGCGCTGTCCTCGCCGAGGCGCACCCCGCTGTCCGACCAGGTGATCGCACAGCTGCGTGCCCAGATCACGTCCGGGGAGTGGCCGGTCGGCTCGCGCATCCCCACCGAGGCCGCCCTGGTCGAGCAGCTCGGCGTCGCCCGCAACACCGTCCGCGAGGCCGTCCGCGCCCTCGCCCACAACGGACTGCTCGACATCAGGCAGGGCTCCGGCACGTACGTGCTGGCCACCAGCGAGCTGGCCGGAGTGATGCACCGCCGCTTCGCCGACGCCGACCAGGGCCAGGTCGCCGAGCTCCGTTCGGCGCTGGAGACCTCGGCGGCGGCCCTCGCCGCCCGCCGCCGCACCGCGCACGACCTGGAGCTGCTGGACGGCGCGCTGGCCCGCCGGGAGGCCGCCTGGCACTCCGGCGGCGCCGAGGACTTCGTCCAGGCCGACGCCGCCTTCCACCAGGCCGTGGTGGCCGCCGCCCACAACGACGTCCTGCTCGCCGTCTACGCCGACCTCGGCGAGGCCACCCGCGAGCTCCTGCGGCACGACATCGGCCCCGAGCTGATCGCGGAGCGCTACATCGGCCACCAGGCCATCCTGGAGGCGATCCGGGCCGGTGACGTCGAGCGCGCCGCCGTCGAGGCCGGCCGCGCCGCCCCCGGTGGCTGCGCCCCGACCGAGGCCTGACCGCCCACCGGCCCGACACCCCGGCCGCCCCGTCCCAGGAGGCCACTCCCGGAAGGCCCCTCCCGGAAGGCCACGCTCAGGAAGCCACGCTCAGGAGGTCCCTCCCGAAAGCCCCCTTCCCGAGAAGCCCGGCCGAACGAAGAACCCCGGCCGAACGAAGAACCCCGGCCGAACGAAGCACGAAACGCCGCTGCCCGGCACCCCCGCGAGGGAGGGCCGGGCAGCGGCGTACGGGCGGAGCGTCAGGCGCCGATGGCGTGCAGACCGCCGTCGACGTGGATGATCTCGCCGGTGGTCTTCGGGAACCAGTCCGACAGCAGCGCGACGATGCCGCGGCCGGCCGGCTCCGGGTCGCTCAGGTCCCACTTCAGCGGGGAGCGGTGGTTCCAGGTGTCGGCCAGGTCGCCGAAGCCCGGGATGGACTTGGCGGCCATCGAGCCGATCGGACCGGCCGAGATCAGGTTGCAGCGGATGTCCCGCTCGCCCAGGTAACGCGCCAGGTAGCGGTTGGTCGACTCCAGGGCGGCCTTGGCCGGGCCCATCCAGTCGTACTGCGGCCAGGCGAACTGCGCGTCGAAGGTCAGGCCGACCACCGAGCCGCCGTCCTGCATCAGCGGCAGCAGCGCCGTGGTCAGCGACTTCAGCGAGTACGCGGAGACGTGCATCGCGGTGGCCACGGACTCCCACGGGGTGTCCAGGAAGCTGCCGCCCAGCGCGTCCTGCGGCGCGAAGCCGATCGAGTGGACGATGCCGTCCAGGGTCGGCAGGTGCTCGCGGACCTGGTCGGCGATGCCGGCCAGCTGCTCCGGGTTGGAGACGTCCAGCTCCAGCACCTTGACCGGGTGCGGCAGCTTCTTGGCGATCCGCTCGGTCAGGCTCGGGCGCGGGAAGGCGGTGAGGATGATCTCCGCGCCCTGCTCCTGCGCGAGCCTGGCGGTGTGGAAGGCGATGGAGGACTCCATCAGCACACCGGTGATCAGGATCCGCTTGCCTTCGAGGATTCCGCTCATGATCAGTGACCCATGCCCAATCCGCCGTCGACGGGAATGACGGCTCCAGTGATGTACGCGGCCTCGTCCGACCCGAGGAACCGCACGGTGGAGGCGACCTCGGCGGGCGCCGCGTAGCGGCCCAGCGGCACGCCCGAGACGATCTCCGCGCGGCGCTCGTCACTGAGCACGGCGGTCATGTCGGTGTCGACGAAGCCGGGGGCGACCACGTTGACGGTGATGTTGCGCGGGCCGAGCTCGCGCGCCAGCGACCGGGCGAAGCCGACCAGGCCGGCCTTGGAGGCGGCGTAGTTGGCCTGGCCCGGGGAGCCGGACAGGCCCACCACGGACGAGATCAGCACGACACGGCCCTTCCGGGCACGCATCATCAGCTTGGAGGCGCGCTTGACCACCCGGAAGGTGCCGGTCAGGTTGGTGTCGACGACGGAGGTGAAGTCCTCCTCGGACATGCGCAGCAGCAGGGTGTCGTTGGTGATGCCCGCGTTGGCGACCAGCACCTCGACCGCACCGTGCTTCTGCTCGATCTCGGTGAAGGCGGCGTCGACCTGCGCGGCGTCCGTGATGTCGCAGCGGACCGCGAGGACGTCGTACTTGGCCAGCGCTTCGGGCACCTCACCCGAGCGGCTGGTGATGGCCACCTTGTCGCCCGCTTCGGCGAAGGCCTGGGCGATCGCGAGGCCGATGCCCCGGTTTCCTCCGGTGACGAGAACCGAGCGGCTCAACGATCCACCTCTCTCCGTGTGTGAGCACGTACGTCGGAATGCGTACGCAGTGTGACGCTATCGGGCGGTCGGCGGCGGCGGCGCATCGGGCTCCCACAGCGCCTCCCCGGCGGATCTGTCGCAATCCGACAATCCGTGCCCGCTCGTACCGTCCCGGCGGCGGACATCTCCCAGGCCCCGGCGCTGCCCGGATCGGGGCGACTGTACGGGAACAACACGGACGGGCGCACCCGTTGCCCCCGTGGTGCGGTCCGGCCCGGGAGCGGCCGTACCGATCCCCGACCATCCCGGCGAGCGACGAAGGCAGAGCGGATGACCATGGCACGGCCCGGGAGCACCCACCGACGCGGACGACTGCTGGCCCTCACCGCCCTGGCGGCCGGCCTGGGCACGGCCGCCTGGGCGCTGCGCGACCTGCCGGCCGCGTTCGGGCGACGGCCGGACGGCGAGCGCGAGGAACGGGTGCGCAACTCCCCGCAGTACCGCGACGGCGTCTTCCACAACGCGCCCTCCACCCTCGCCCGCACGGCCGGCGCCCCCGGCTTCGACGGCGCCGCCGCCCGCCGGATGCTGTTCGAGCGGGCCGGCCGCGTCCCCGCCCGTCCGGTGCCGACCGTCCGCCCCGTCTCCCCGCCCGGGCCGGCCGCCGAGGGCGTGGAGGTCACCTGGTACGGGCACGCCTCCGCCCTGGTGGAGATCGAGGGCTTCCGGGTGCTGCTCGACCCGATCTGGAGCGACCGCTGCTCCCCCGCCGCGCACGTCGGCCCCAAGCGGCTGCACCCGGTGCCGGTGGAACTGGAGGAGCTGCCGCAGGTCGACGCGGTGCTGATCTCGCACGACCACTACGACCACCTGGACATGGCGACGGTCAAGCGCCTGGTGCGCAGCCAGTCCGCGCCCTTCGCGGTGCCGCTCGGCATCGGTGCCCACCTGCGCCGCTGGGGCGTCCCCGAGCACCGGATCATCGAACTGGACTGGGACGAGACCTGCACCCTGGGCGACCTGGTGCTCACCCTCACCGCGGCGCACCACTTCTCCGGCCGCGGGCTGACCCGCAACACCACCCTGTGGGGCTCCTGGGTGGTCGCCGGCCCGAACCGCAAGGTCTTCTACACCGGCGACTCCGGCTACTTCGAGGGCTACGCCCGGATCGGCGGCCAGCACGGCCCGTTCGACGCCGCACTGGTCCAGATCGGCGCCTACGACGCCGCCTGGGCGGACATCCACATGACCCCCGAGGACGCCGTCCTCGCGCACCGGGACCTGGCCGCCGGCCTGCTGGTGCCCGTCCACTGGTGCACCTTCAACCTGGGCCTGCACCCGTGGGCGGAGCCGATCGAGCGACTGGTGAAGGCCGCCAAGGAGCAGGCCGTCCCGCTGGTCGTGCCGCGCCCCGGCGAGCGGGTCGACGTCGACAACCCGCCGGAGCTGGACGGCTGGTGGGAGACCGTCGGCTGACGGCTCGCGCGGGCGCGCCGGGAGGGCACGCCGGAAGGGCGCGCCGGAAGGGCGGACGGGCGCGCCGGGAGGACGGGCCCCGGCGGCCGGACCGTCCCGGCCGAACCGCGGCGCACCGGTGGAAATGCGCTGGCCGGAAACCCTGTGGACGGGAAATGATGCGGTGCGGGCGCCCCTGTGGCGCCGCACCGCCACCCTCCGCGACCTGGGAGCACGATTGCCTCCGATCCCTCCGGCCGATCGCTCCGGCGCCCCGCACGGGCGCGCCGTCGACCCGCTGTTCCTCGCCCTGCCGCTGCGGCCGCTCGCGGACGCCGCCCTCGCCCGGGCCCGCGAACTGGGCGCGAGCCACGCCGACTTCCGCCTGGAGCGGATCCGCAGTGCCTCCTGGCGGCTGCGCGACGCGCGTCCGGCCGGCACCTCCGACAGCGTGCAGCTCGGTTTCGCCGTCCGGGTGGTGCTGGACGGCGCCTGGGGCTTCGCCGCCGGCGTCGACCTCACCCCCGACGCGGCGGCCCGGGTCGCCGAGCAGGCCGTCGCGGTGGCCCGGCTCTCCGGCGGGATCAGCCGGGCGGCCGGCTCCACCGAGCGGGTCGAGCTGGCCGACGAGCCGGTCCACCGGGACGTCACCTGGGTCTCCGCGTACGAGGTCAACCCCTTCGAGGTGCCGGACGCCGAGAAGACCGCCCTGCTCGCCGAGCGCAGCTCCCGGCTGCTGGCCGCCGAGGGCGTCTCGCACGTCCAGGCGGCCCTGCGGACCGTCCAGGAGAACAAGTTCTACGCGGACACCGCGGGCACGGTGACCACCCAGCAGCGGATCCGGGTGCACTCCGACCTGGAGGCCACCTCGGTCGACGAGCGCACCGGCGCCTTCGACTCGATGACGACCCTGGCCCCGCCGGTCGGCCGCGGCTACGAGTTCATCGTGGGGGCCCGGGGGTCGTCCCCCGACGGACGCGGCCTCACCGGCTCCGGCGCCGGAGCCGGCACCGGCTGGGACTGGGACGCCGAGCTCGCCGAACTGCCCGTCCTGCTGGCCGAGAAGATGCGGGCCCCGAGCGTCGAGGCGGGCCGCTACGACCTGGTCATCGACCCGACGAACCTCTGGCTGACCATCCACGAGTCGATCGGCCACGCCACCGAGCTGGACCGCGCGCTCGGCTACGAGGCCGCCTACGCCGGCACCTCCTTCGCCACCTTCGACCAGCTCGGCTCGCTCAAGTACGGCTCCGAGCTGATGCACGTCACCGGCGACCGCACCGCCGAGCACGGGCTGTCCACCATCGGCTACGACGACGAGGGCGTGGCCACCCAGTCCTGGGACCTCATCAAGGACGGTGTCCTGGTCGGCTACCAGCTCGACCGCCGCATCGCCGAGCTGAAGGGCTTCGAGCGCTCCAACGGCTGCGCCTTCGCCGATTCCCCGGCGCACGTCCCGGTGCAGCGGATGGCCAACGTCTCGCTGCAGCCGGCCGCCGACGGCCCGGACACCGAGGGCCTGTTCGCCGGGGTGGAGAACGGCCTGTACATCGTGGGCGACCGCTCGTGGTCGATCGACCAGCAGCGGTACAACTTCCAGTTCACCGGGCAACGCGCCTACGCCATCAAGAACGGCGAACTCGCGGGCCAGGTGAAGGACTTCGCCTACCAGGCCACCACCACCGACTTCTGGGGCTCGATGGCGGCGGTCGGCGGCCCGCAGACCTACTTCCTCGGCGGCGCCTTCAACTGCGGCAAGGCGCAGCCCGGTCAGATCGCGGCGGTCAGCCACGGCTGCCCGTCGGCGCTGTTCCGCAACGTCAACGTGCTCAACACCCAGCAGGAGGCGGGTCACTGATGACCGCGAAGCAGCCCCACGAACTCGTCGAGCTGGCGCTCGGCTTCTCCCGCGCCGACGGCTGCGTGGTGATCGCCGACGAGGAGTCCACTGCCAATCTACGCTGGGCGGGCAACGCGCTGACCACCAACGGCGTCACTCGCGGCCGCCGCCTCACCGTGATCGCCACCGTGGCCGGCGCCGAGGGCACCGCCTCCGGCGTGGTCTCCCGCGAGGCCGTCACCGAGCAGGAGGTGGAGGAGCTGGTGCGGGCCGCCGAGGAGGCCGCCCGCGCGGCCGGACCGGCCGAGGACGCGCAGCCGCTGATCGCCGACCGGCCGTCCTCGCCGGACTTCACCGAGCCGCCCGCGCTGACCTCCGTCGAGGTGTTCGACGCCTTCGGCCCGGCCCTCGGCGAGGCCTTCGCCCGCGCCGCCGCCCGGGGCGAACTGCTGTACGGCTTCGCCCGGCACGAGATGACCTCCAGCTACCTGGGCAGCTCCACCGGCCTGCGGCTGCGCCACGACCAGCCCACCGGCATGGTCGAGATCAACGCCAAGACCGCCGACCTGTCCAGCTCCGCCTGGGTGGGCGCGTCCACCCGGGACTTCGCCGACATCGACGTCGCCGCCCTGCACACCGAGCTGACCAGGCGGCTCGGCTGGGGCGCCCGCAAGGTGGACCTGCCGGCCGGGCGGTACGAGGCGCTGCTGCCGCCCTCGGCCGTGGCCGACCTGCTGATCGTCCTCAACTGGTCCTCCGGCGGCCGGGACGCCCAGGAGGGCCGGACGGTCTTCTCCAAGCCCGGCGGGGGCACCCGGATCGGCGACAAGCTCAGCGGCCTGCCGCTGACGCTGCGCTCCGACCCGCACGAGCCCCACCTGGAGGCCGCGCCGTTCGTGCTCACCCACTCCACCGGCGGGGACTACTCGGTCTTCGACAACGGCCAGCCGGTCGCCGCCACCGAGTGGATCCGCGACGGCGTGCTGAACGACCTGATCACCAGCCGTCACGCGGCGGCCCTCACCGGCCTGCCGCTGCGCCCGGCGATCGACAACCTCGTCCTGGAGACGGCCGACCAGGAGTCGGCGCCGACCCTGGACGAGATGATCGCCCGCACCGAGCGCGGCCTGCTGCTCACCTGCCTCTGGTACATCCGCGAGGTGGACCCGGCGACGCTGCTGCTCACCGGGCTCACCCGGGACGGCGTCTACCTGGTGGAGAACGGCGAGGTCGTCGGCGAGGTCAACAACTTCCGGTTCAACGAATCCCCGGTGGACCTGCTGAACCGGATCACCGAGGTGGGCCGCACCGAACGCTGCCTGCCCCGCGAGTGGAGCGACAACGTCACCCGCACCGCGATGCCACCCGTGCGTGTCACGGACTTCAACATGAGTTCGGTCAGCCGGGCGTCCTAGCCGCTGACCAACGGGGGATACGAGAGACATGATGGACAAGAAGCGCCTGGTCAGATCGAGCAAGATGCTGTCGCGCATCCTGCGGCACGAACCCGGGCTGGTGGGGGTCACGCTGGACGGGGCCGGCTGGGTCCGGGTCGACGAGCTGCTCGACGCGCTCGCCGCCCGGGGCAGGCCGCTCACCCGGGCCGAGCTGGACCACGTCGTGGCGACCAACAACAAGCGCCGCTTCGGCTACTCGCCGGACGGTCTCTCGATCCGCGCCAATCAGGGCCACACGGTGGCGGTCGACCTCGGTCTGGCCGCCGCCGTGCCACCGCCGGTGCTCTACCACGGCACCGCCGACCGGCACCTGGCGGCGATCTTCCGCGAGGGCCTGCGCCCGATGGCCCGCCAGGACGTCCACCTCTCGGCGGACACCGGGACGGCGACCGGGGTCGGCGCCCGGCACGGCCGTCCGGTGGTGCTGACCGTGAACGCGGCGGCGATGACGGCGGCCGGCCACGAGTTCCGGCTCAGTGAGAACGGCGTCTGGCTCACCGACGCCGTGCCCCCGCGGTACCTCTCCCGACGCTCGTAGCCCGCCGGGCCGCGCCCCGCGCCGGCGCCCGCGACCGTTGGGCCTGTCCGCTCCGCCGGACAGGCCCTTCGCGTACCCGACCGGGTGGGTCCGGCCCACCCGGTCTCGTCCCCACCCGTGCCCGGGCGTACCGTGAGGAGGCCGCGCGGCCAGGCGCGCGGGTGCGCGACGAGGGCGGTAGGACACATGGGCAAGAGCGCCGACGACGGGCAGGTCTTCCGGATCACGGGGGCGCGCAGCAGCCTCACCGAGGACGTCCGGGGACGCCAGCGCCGCTACGTCATCTCGATGCTGGTCCGCACGGCCTGCGTGCTGCTCGCCGTGGTGCTGTGGGACGTCCAGCGGGTGCTGGCGTTCGCCGCCCTGGCGGGGGCCGTCCTGCTGCCGTACTTCGCGGTGCTGATCGCCAACGCGGGCCGGGAGCGGGCCCCGGGGCTGCCGAGCACCTTCGACTTCCCGCTCGACACCCCGCTGATGCTCGGCCCCGGTGGGGCGGGTGGGGCTGGTGCGAAGGCCGGTACAGGTGAGGCAAAGGCCGCTCCCACCGATCCTTCACAGGACGTGGACTGACCGTCCGTTTCACGCCACTTCGCCCTCGTTCAGCTCGTCGAAAGCTCAAAAGAAGCTCAGATTAATCATGCAAGACCTCCCCATCCGAGGGTGGTGGCGTGACATACTGCGTACGCGCTCCGCATCCCCCGTCGGAGCGACGGACCGACGCCGGGCGGCTCCCCCCGTGGCTGCCCGGCGTCGCCATGCCCGGATCCGGTCGGCCCGAGCGGGCGTGACAGACTGGCGGTGCAGACGTCACCCGCCAATCGTTGAGGACGGCCCGATGGACACCCCGCAGACGCCGATCTGCTCCGCCAAGGGCTGCCGGGCGGACGCCGGCTGGGTGCTGGTGTGGAACAACCCCAAGCTGCACACCCCGGACCGCCGCAAGACCTGGCTCGCCTGCGACGAGCACCGCGAGCACCTCTCCCAGTTCCTCGGGGTGCGCGGCTTCCTCAAGGAGGTCGTCGCCTTCGCCGACTGGACCCCCGAGGCCGTCGAGAGTTCCGGCGGGGCTGCGTAGCAACCCGTCCGGGGCTCCGGCGAGTCGGCCCGGAGGGCGGACCGGTCCGGAAAGCGGTCCGCCGCCGAGGGGCCGTCTAGCCGCCGATCGCGGACATCGGCCGCTCGGGCTGGAGGAACTCCGGGTCGTCGATCCCGGCCCCGGCCTTCTTCCCCCACATCGCCGCCCGCCACAGCGCGGCCAGTTCGGCGTCGTCCGCGCCCGAGCGCAGCGCGGTGCGCAGGTCGGTCTCGCCGGTCGCGAACAGGCAGTTGCGCACCTGGCCGTCGGCGGTCAGCCGGGTGCGGTCGCAGACCCGGCAGAACGGACGGGTGACCGAGGCGATCACGCCCACCCGGCCGGGGCCGCCGTCCACCAGCCAGCGCTCGGCGGGTGCCGCGCCCCGGCGCTCGGACGGCTCCGGGGTGAGCGCGAAGCGGGCCCGCAGCAGGTCGAGGATCTCCGTCGCGGTGACCATCGACGCGCGGTCCCAGCCGTGCTGGGCGTCCAGCGGCATCTGCTCGATGAAGCGCAGCTCGTAGCCCCGCTCCAGGCACCAGGCCAGCAGGTCGGCCGCCTCGTGGTCGTTGACCCCGCGCATCAGTACCGCGTTCAGCTTCACCGGCGCGAGCCCGGCGGCCTCGGCGGCGGCCAGCCCGTCCAGCACGTCCTGGTGGCGGTGGCGGCGGGTGAGGGTGTGGAAGACCTCGGGGTCGAGGGTGTCCAGCGAGACGTTGACCCGGTCGAGGCCGGCCTCGCGCAGCGCCGTCGCGGTGCGGGCCAGCCCGATGCCGTTGGTGGTCAGTGAGAGTTCCGGGCGCGGTTCCAGCTCCGAGCAGGCGGCGACGACGGCGACCAGCCCGGGGCGCAGCAGCGGCTCGCCGCCGGTGAAGCGGACCTCGCGCACGCCCAGGTCGCGCACGGCGACGGTGACGAGCCGCACGATCTCCTCGTCGGTGAGCAGGTCCGGCTTGGCGAGCCACTGCAGGCCCTCCTCCGGCATGCAGTAGGTGCAGCGCAGGTTGCACCGGTCCGTGAGGGAGACCCGCAGGTCGACGGCCTGTCGTCCGAAGGTGTCGAGCAGCACGTGCGTCCTTCCCCGAGATGCGGCCGGCCCGGCCACCGTCACGGCGGGCCGGGCCAGCATAGTCATCGCGGAACGATCAGTGGGCGCCCAGCCCGGTCAGCGAGCGCACCTCCAGTTCAGCGTACTTCGCCGGGTCGGACTGTTCCCTGGACAGCAGCGTGCCGAGCCAGCCGGCCAGGAAGCCGACCGGGATGGAGACCAGGCCGGGGTTCTCCAGCGGGAACCAGTGGAAGTCGGAGTGCGGGAAGAGCGAGGTCTTCGCGCCGGAGACCACCGGGGAGAAGACCACCAGCGTCACCGAGGTGATCAGTCCGGCGTAGACCGAGCTGACCGCGCCGACGGTGGTGAAGCGCTTCCAGAACAGCGAGTAGAGCAGGGTGGGCAGGTTCGCCGAGGCGGCGACCGCGAAGGCCAGGGCGACCAGGGCGGCGGTGTTGAGCTTGTCCGCGAAGAGGCTGAGCACGATCGCGACGGCCCCGATCGCGACCGCGGCCCACTTCGCCGAGCGCACCTCCTCCTTCTCGCTCGCCTTCCCGCGCCGGATCACGTTGGCGTAGAGGTCGTGCGCGAAGGAGGCCGAGGAGGCGAGCGTGAGCCCGGCGACCACGGCCAGGATGGTGGCGAAGGCGACCGCGGAGATCACCGCGAGCAGGATCGCGCCGCCGGTGGTCCCGGCGCCTCCGCCGAGCGCCTCGGCCAGCTGGGGCGCCGCGGTGTTGCCCGCCGCGTTCGCCGCCTTGATCGCCTTGGAGCCGACCAGCGCGGCGGCGCCGAAGCCGAGCGCCAGGGTCATCAGGTAGAAGACGCCGATGATGCCGATCGCCCAGAGCACCGACTTCCGGGCCGCCTTGGCGGTGGGAACGGTGTAGAAGCGGACCAGGATGTGCGGCAGGCCGGCGGTGCCGAGGACCAGCGCGATGCCCAGGCTGATGAAGTCGAGCTTGGCGGTGCCGCTGCCGTACTTCTGCCCTGGTTGGAGGAAGGCCTCGCCCTTGCCGCTCGCGCTCGCCGCCGCGCCGAGCAGTTCGGAGGGGTTGAAGTGGTACTTGGCCAGTACCAGGACGGTCATCAGCGCGGCGCCGGCGATCAGCAGCACCGCCTTGACGATCTGCACCCAGGTGGTGCCCTTCATCCCTCCGATCACCACATAGATGATCATCAGCGCGCCGACCCCGACGATGGTCCAGCGCTTGGCGGCGTTCCCCTCCGCGCCCAGCAGCAGCGCGACCAGGGTGCCGGCGCCGACCATCTGGGCGAGCAGGTAGAAGATCGACACCACGATGGTGGAGACGCCCGCCGCGGTGCGCACCGGGCGCTGGCGCATCCGGAACGCGAGGACGTCCGCCATCGTGAAGCGACCGGAGTTGCGCAGCGGTTCGGCGATCAGCAGCAGCGCGACCAGCCAGGCGACCAGGAAGCCGATCGAGTAGAGGAAGCCGTCGTAGCCGGTGAGCGCGATGGTCCCGGCGATGCCGAGGAAGGACGCGGCGGACATGTAGTCGCCGGAGATGGCCAGGCCGTTCTGGAAGCCGGTGAAGCCGCGGCCGCCGGCGTAGAAGTCGGAGGCGCTCCTGGTCTGCCGCCCGGCCCAGACGGTGATGCCGAGGGTGGCCAGGACGAAGACGCCGAACAGGGCCATCGTCAGACCGCGGTGCTCGGTGGCGGAGCTGGCGAGCGAAGTCATTCGGCGGGCTCCCGGGGTGCGTGGACGACGGCGCCGTGCGCCTCGCGGATCGCCGCGGCGGACGGGTCGATCCGCCGGTCCGCGTAGCGGGCGTACCAGGCGGCGATCGCGAAGGTGGTCACGAACTGGAGCAGCCCGAGCACCAGGGCCACGTTGACGTGCCCGAGGACCTTGGTGCGCATCAGTCCCGGCGCGTAGCAGGAGAGCAGGACGTAGAGCAGGTACCAGAGCACGAAACCGATGGTGACCGGGAAGGCGAAGCTCCGGAACGAGCGCCGCAGGGTTCGGAACTCCTCGCTGTCGTCGATGAGTTGGGCTTCCGTGGCGGCGGTGGTGAGCGGCGGCGAATCCACGCTGTCTCCTCACTCCTTCGGCGTATTTGTCACACGGGGGGATCGATCGAACGTGAGGGGCGTCACATGTCTGGCGCCGCGCAATGCTAGGAGCGTCCTGCCCGCCCCGGAAGGGGTTGACCGCGATCAGTCGAGCGTTCACCCCCTCGCACCATCCGATTGGCCGAAAAGCAGTCCATCTCAGCGACTTCGCCGCACCGGACCGCCCCCCAGCCCGCGACACCCGACACCCGACACCCGGCCGCCGCCCGCGCCCTCCCCCGGGAACGACACCGGGAGCGGCCCCGGGAAACGACACCGGCCCGTGCCACACCCCGAAGGGGCGGCACGGGCCGGGTGCCGGGAGGCCGAGGTCTCAGAACGCGATCCGCACCTTCAGGGCCGAGCGGTCGTCCATTGCGCGGTAGCCGTCCGGAACGCCGTCCAGGCCGACGGTGCGGTCGAAGACCAGGCCCGGCTCGATGGCGCCCGAGAGCACGTCCGGCAGCAGCTCGGGGATGTACGCGCGGGCCGGGGCGACAC
This sequence comes from Kitasatospora sp. NPDC127116, assembly GCF_042677365.1. Lineage (NCBI taxonomy): Bacteria > Bacillati > Actinomycetota > Actinomycetes > Kitasatosporales > Streptomycetaceae > Kitasatospora > Kitasatospora sp. NPDC127116. The sequence continues at coordinate 24,270 of NZ_JBHXTL010000061.1, read as the reverse complement.
CGCCGTTCAGCGAGACGTTTCGGCCGAACATCTGACCGATGTCGACGCCCGCGCTGCCGCCGTGCGGCACCCCGACGTAGCCCACCGCGCCGCCGTCCCGGGTGATCGAGATGGCCGTCCGCATCGACTCCTCGGTACCGACCGCCTCCAGCACCGCGTGCGCGCCCTGGCCGCCGGTCAGCTCCTTCACCGCCTCGACCGCGGCCTCGCCGCGCTCCGCCACCACGTCCGTCGCACCGAAGCGACGGGCCAGTTCGGTACGGGCCGCGTGCCGGCCCAGCGCGATGATCCGGCCCGCGCCCAGCCGGTGCGCCGCCAGCACCCCGCACAGGCCCACCGCGCCGTCGCCGACCACCGCGACCGTCGCACCCGGCCGCACCCGCGCGGAGACCGCCGCGTGGTGCCCGGTCGACATCACGTCGGACAGCGCCAGCAGCCCGGGCAGCAGCTTCTCGTCGCCCGCCGCCTCCTTCGGCAGCTTCACCAGCGTCCCGTCCGCGAACGGCACCCGCACCGCCTCGCCCTGGCCGCCGTCCGAACCGACCTGCCCCCAGAACCCGCCGTGCGGACAGGAGGTCTGCAGCCCTTCGAGACAGAAGTCACACGTCCCGTCCGACCAGACGAACGGCGCCACCACCAGGTCGCCCCTGGCGAAGCCGCGCACCTCGGCGCCGACCTCCTCGACCACGCCCAGGAACTCGTGCCCGATCCGCTGCCCGGCCACCCGCTGCGCCACGCCGCGGTAGGCCCACAGGTCGCTGCCGCAGATGCAGGCGTTCACCACCCGGAGCAGCACGTCCGCCGGATGCTGGATCACCGGGTCCGGGACCTCTTCGATCCGGATGTCGTTGGGGCCGTGAATCACGGTGGCACGCATGCGCTGTTCCTTAGCTGAAAGATCTCGACCAGGTGTACGACACCCCCGTCGACCACTCTATTCCGGCCGGTCGGTCGCAACATTCCGGCCGGAGCCCCCCGCCCCGCCCCTTATCCTGTTGGACCATGCAACCGATCCAGCCCGAGACCTACGGAGTGCCGCGGACCGCGCCGGTCCCCGCGCAGCGCTCCGCCGTCCCCACCGGGGGCTTCGCGGTCGTCGACGTCGAGACCACCGGTCTCGGCCGCTCGGACCGCGTCATCTCGGCGGGCGTCTACCAGCTGGACGCGGACGGCGACGTCGTCGACCACTGGTACACCCTGGTCAACCCCCAGCGGGACCCGGGCCCGGTCTGGATCCACGGCCTCACCGCCGAGCTGCTCGCCACCGCCCCGACCTTCCCGCAGATCGCCGACGAGCTCGCCGCCCGTCTGCGGGACCGCGTCCTGGTCGCGCACAACGCGCTCTTCGACTGGAACATGATCTCCCGCGAGTTCTCCCGGGCCGGCCTGCGCGCCCCGGTCGAGCAGCGGCTGTGCACCATGGTCCTCTCCCGCGACCTGCGCCTGCCGCTGCCCAACGGCAAGCTGTCCTCGCTCGCCGCCCACTTCGGCGTCCAGCAGCGCCACGCCCACAACGCCCTGGACGACGCCCGGGTGCTCGCCGAGGCCTTCCGCCCCAGCCTGCGCCTCGCCCGCGACGGCGGCGTGCCGCTGCCGCTCCAGAACTGCGTCGCGGTCACCGACCTCGGCGAGGAGGAGCCGGCCGCCCCGGGCCGCAGCACCTGGACCGGCGCCACGTACCGCCAGGCCAAGAAGCGCCCGCCCTGCCCGTACCCCAACCCGGGGCGCTGGGAGGACGGCAAGCCCCTGGTCCAGGGCATGCGGGTGGCCGTCACCGGCGACACCGCCACCGACCGCGAGGTCCTGGAGGACCGCGCGGTCGAGGCCGGTCTGCACATCGCCACCTCGGTGAGCCGCCTCACCAGCCTGCTGGTCACCAACGAGCCGGACAGCTGGAGCGGCAAGGCCCGCCGGGCCCGCGAGCTCGGCACCCCCGTCGTCGGCGAGGACGCCTTCCTCCAGCTGCTGCGCGAGGTCGCCCCGCACCCCGGTGCGTGAGCCGTTTGTGAGGTCGGCGTACCGTTCCCATGTGTACCGTTTTCTGCTGACCCGACAGTGGCTGATCACCATGCTGGTCGCGCTGCTGCTGATCCCCGCGACGATCAAGCTGGGCTTCTGGCAGCTGCACCGCCACGAGGCACGGGTGGCCCGGAACGAGCTGATCGGTCAGGCCCTCACCGCCGCGCCGGTCCCCTTCGACACCCTGTCGCCGACCCCCGGCTTCGCGGTCCCCAAGGACCTCACCTGGCGCGCGGCGACCGCCACCGGACAGTACGACCCGGCACACGAGTTCGTGGTCCGCAAGCGGACCGACTCCAACGGCAGCATCGGCTACTTCGTGGTGACCCCGTTCCGGCTCGCCGACGGCAAGGGCACCGTCCTGGTCAACCGCGGCTGGGTCGCCTCCGGCGACGGCGCCACCGAGTACCCGCCCGTCCCGGCCGCCCCCACCGGCGATGTCTCCCTCACCGGCCGCCTGCGCGCCGAGGAGACGTACGGCGCCAGCGGCATCAAGGACCGCACCGGCCTGCCCGACCGCCAGTTCAACCTGATCAACACCGACGAGCAGGCCAAGCGGACCGGCGCCCCGCTCCTCGGCGGCTACCTCGAACTCACCGGCACCACCCCCGCCCCGGCCGACCAGCCCCAGCTGATCCCCGAGCCCAACCACTCCGACATCGGCCCGCACATGGCCTACGCCATCCAGTGGTGGCTGTTCACCGCGATGATCCCGGTCGGCGTCTGGGTCCTCGCCCGCCGCGAGGCCAAGGACCGCGCCAAGCAGGCCGCCGAAGCCGAGGTCCCGCTCGACGCCGTCCCCGCCTAGAGCACGTCGCCTGGCGCACATCGCCCAGAGCAGGTCGCCCAGAGCAGGTCGCCCAGAGCCGCCTAGAGCACGTCGTCCAGCTCCCGCAGCAGCCGCGCCTTCGCCCGCGCCCCCACCACCGACCGCACCGGCTGCCCGCCCCGGAACACCATCAGCGTCGGCATCGACAGCACCCCGTACGCCGCCTGCGTCCGCAGATTGTGGTCCACGTCCACGCTCACCACCCGCAGCCGGTGCCCCTCCTCCCGCGCGATGTCCGCCAGCACCGGCGCCATCATCCGGCACGGCGGGCACCAGTCCGCCGTGAAGTCCACCAGCACCGGCCCCTCGGCCCCCAGCACCTCAGCGGCGAACGTCTCGTCCGTCACCGCCGGCACACCCGTGATCTCCACCGTCTACTCCTTCACCAGTTCGCAAACAGGCGGCTCCTGAACGGCGGCCAGCTCGTCCCGCGCCCTCACGGCCCGATCGAACTGCCCCGCCACCTGGGCCCGCACGTCCTGGAGCCGGGCGATGCACTCGTCCAGCTCCCCCAACTTCCGCCGGTACACCTCCAGAGAGGCCGGACAGGAGTCCCCCTCCGGGTGCCCCGCCCGCAGGCACTCCACGAACGGCCTGGTCTCCTCCAGCCCGAACCCGAAGTCCTGCAACATCCGGATCTCCCGCAGCAACCGCAGATCCCCCTCGTCGTACGCCCGGTACCCGTTGCCCGCCCGCCGGGCCGGCAACAACCCCAACTGCTCGTAGTACCGCAACGCCCGCGTGGTCGTCCCCGCCCGCTCCGCCAACTCCCCGATCCGCACGCCGAACCACTCCTCCCGCACTTCCGGCAACGACCGTAAACCTTCCCCCCGGCGTCAACGCCAGCCCCGACCCGTCCCCACTCCCCGACCGGGCAAGATGTCCCCCATGGATCTCGGACTGAAGGACAAGGCCTACATCGTCACCGGCGCCACCCGGGGCCTCGGCCTCGCCGGCGCCCGCGAACTCGCCGCCGACGGCGCCCGGGTGCTCATCAGCGGCCGCACCCGGCAAGCCGTCGACAACGCCGTCGCCGAACTCGAAACTCTCGGAACCGCCCGGGGCCTCGTCGCCGACAACGCCTCCCCCGACACCCCCGAGCGCCTCATCGCCGAGGCCCGGCACCACTTCGGTCGTCTCGACGGCATCCTGATCAGCGTCGGCGGCCCCCAGGCCGGCCCCGTCGAGACCACCCCCGAGGACGCGTGGCGCGACGCCTTCGAGTCCGTCTTCCTCGGTGCCCTCCGGATCGCCCGCGCCACCGCCGCCGCGCTCACCGACGGCGGTGTGATCGCCTTCGTGCTCTCCAGCTCGGTCCGCCAGCCGATTCCCGGTCTGGGCATCTCCAACGGCCTGCGTCCGGGTCTCGCCATGGCCGCCAAGGCCCTCGCCGACGAGCTCGGCCCCCGCGGCATCCGCGTGATCGGTCTGCTCCCGGCCCGGATCGACACCGACCGGGTCCGCGAGCTCGACGGCCTCGCCGACGACCCCGACGCCGCCCGCGCCCGGGCCAGCGCCGCCATCCCGCTGGGCCGCTACGGCACCCCCGAGGAGTTCGGCAAGGTCGCCGCGTTCCTGCTCTCCCCCGCCGCCTCCTACCTGACCGGCGTCATGATCCCCGTCGACGGCGGCGCCCTCCGCACCCTCTGACTCCCGCCTCCACTCTCGATCGCTCGGCCCTGACCGTTCCTGGACTACTCCACCCGCGACCGGCTCCGCCCCCGCCGCCCCCGTCGGCCACGTCCGTGCCGCGGCTCGGCGGGGGCCGCCTGCAGGACCCTGATCCGCAGATCGGCCGGCAGCGCCGCCAGCCGCAGGCTCCCGCAGGCGTCCGTCCGAGGCCCGTCCTCGAAGTGCTCCACCAGCGCGGCCGGATCCCCGCCCGGCCGCAACCGCACCGCACCGCGCAGCTGCGGATGCCTCGGCGCCCGCACCAACCGCACCCCGGCCCGCTCGACCTGCGGCAGCACCACCGTCCGGTTCTCCAACGCCTCCTCCAGTGCCCGCGCACCGACCCGCAGTCGAAGCCCGCCCGCCCCCGGCGTCGGCACCTCGATGCTCGACAGCCCTGTACGCCTCAGCTGCGCCACCAGCCACCACACCATCCCCGCCACCAGCACGGTCAGTCCGCCGATCACCGTCGGCCACCACCACGCCGACGCCACCCACTGCCCCCGCGAACGCGCGCTGACCACCGGCTGGTCGGGCGAGGTGAGCGGCCACCAGTCCGGTGGATGCACGCCCAGCCTCCGGTACAGGTCGAGCCCGCCCGCCAGCACCAGCACCCCGACCCCCAGCAGTACCGCCCCCACCACCCCCAGCAGCACCCGGTTGACGACCGTCCGCCTCACCCCGCCACCCCCGCACCGCCGGCCGTTCCGGCCCCCGTACCGGCACCGGGGTCACCGGCACCCGGGTCCGACCCTCCGGCCGGTTCCTCCCCCACCACACGCGCGGTCCCCCGCGCCGCCCGCACGTCCAGCCGCATCGGCCGTCCCAGCCCCACCCGTCCCAGCTCGTCCCGCAACTGCCGCTGCACCAACGCCGGCTCCGCCGTCCCCGCCAACGAGATCCGGATCCGCCGCCGCCCGACCCGGATCCGCAGGTGGTCGATCCCGTCCAGTCCGGCCGCCCGGTCCGTCAGCAGGTGCCCGACCCCGGCCCGGTCGATGGCCGCGCTCGTCCCCCCGTACGGCCGCAGTACGAGCCAGCGCCGCAATCCGGGCGCGACGGCCAGCCACAGCAGCCACCCGCCGAGCAGGGTCACCGCTCCGGCCCCCACCAGGACCGCCAGGTCGTCGAGGTGCCGCGTCGCCAGCTCGTCCGCGATCTGCGCCCGCCACCGCCGGGCCGGCTGCCCCACCCGCACCGCGATCACGTCGTACAGCAGCGCCCCCGCCACCACCAGCACCGCCGTCGCCACCAGCGCCGCCGCAGCCGTACGGGGCGCCCGCGGCCGTCGCACCTTGTCCGCCCGAAGCTCCGATGCCGCCCCCTGCACCTCCTCCGGTCCCTGCGCCCCCTCCGCCTCAGGGGCCTGCGCGCTCACGAAGCGCCCCCCGTCACCAACTTCTCGACCACGACGACCACTTCCGAGACCCTGACCCCGGTCAGCCCCGCCACCCGCTCGGCGATCCGCGCCCGCACCGCCCCGGCCAGCGTCGCGACGTCCGAGGGGAACGGCAGCTCAAGAGCCACCCGGACCCGCACCGTGCTCCCCGGTACGGTCACCGAGACGTGCGGCGGCGCCCCCTTCGCCCGCCCGGCGGGCCAGGCCTCGGCCAGCACCTCCCGGGTGGCCCGAGCCGCGATCCCGGCGTACACCCGGTCGGCGATCCGAAGCCGCCCCCGACGCCCCGGCACGGACCCGGCCCCCGAAGCCGACCCCGACCCCGACCCCGAAACAGAACCCGAACCCGAACCGTGACCGGGCCCCGAGCCCGACCCGGAACGGGAGACCACGACCGGAACCGACACGGGGCCCGTCATCAGCGGCGCCGGTCGCGGCCGCGGAGCAGGTCCCCGAGGTCGCCCAGCTCGATGTCGCCCTCCAGCAGGCGTCCGATCACGAAGCCGACCAGCCCGAGCACGGCCACCAGCAGGAAGGCCGCGAACCCGCCGAAGTACCCGGCGAAGCCGAGGGCCATGCCCACCACCAGGCCGACGATGGCCAGGTTCATCCGCTACTCCCTCGTTTCCCGCTACTCCGTCGGGCCCGACGCCCCCGGCCTGCCGCGAACGCGCTACTTGAGCTTCGGCCGCTGCCCGGACGGCGCCACCGGCTCCTCTTCCTCCTCGAACTCCGGTTCGTCCGGGAGGTGGACGTCGTTGACCGCGATGTTGACCTCGACGACCTCCAGGCCGGTCATCCGTTCGACCGCGTTGACGATGTTCTCCCGCACCTGGCGGGCGAGTTCGGGAATGACCACGCCGTACTCGACCACCAGGGCGATGTCGATCGCGGTCTGCTTCTCGCCGACCTCGGCCTTGATGCCCCGCCCGACGCTGGGCTTGCCGCCGGGCACCCGGTCCCGCATCGCGCCGAAGGTGCGGGCCAGGCCGGACCCGAGCGCGTGGATTCCGGCGACCTCGCGGGCCGCCATGCCGGCGATCTTCTCCACCACGCCGACGGCCAGCGCGGTGCGGCCGCGCTCCCCCACCGGCTTGGCACCGCCGCCGGCACCCGGCGGACCGGGGTTCGGGGCGCTGCCACCACCGGTGTGCTTGTGCATGGTCGCGGGCGTCGGAGTGTCAGGCATGGGCGCTTCTCCCGTCGTACGGCACCAGCTATATCGCAAACCTCCCCAACTCTGGCATTTCGCCACGGTCCCCGCCCCCCGAGCGTCGGCAGCCCACCCCGACGCCCGCCCCTGCGCGAGAGATTCCGTCCCCCACGCGGGAGGCCCACCGGGAGACCCACCCGGGAGACCCGCGCGAAAGACCCCGCACAGGAGAAAAGGGCCCGGCCCCGGGGAAGTCCCCCGGGGCCGGGCCCTGCGCCGTCGCCGTTCGGTCAGTCGCCGATCCCGGCGAGCTCCCGCAGTCGGCGGGCCTGCGCCGCCCGTTCGGCCGAACGCTGCTCGTCGAAGGAGCGCCCGGCGGCCCCCTGCAGCAGGGCCTTGGTCTCGATCACCGCCCCGCGCGGAGCGGCCAGCAGGGCCGCCGCGAGGTCGCGGGCGGCCGCCTCCAGGTCCTCGCCCGACACGGCGAGGTTGGCCAGCCCGATCGCGGCGGCCTCCTCGGCACCCACCCAGCGGCCGGTCGCGCAGATCTCCAGTGCCCGCGCGTAGCCGACGAGCTCGGTGAGCGGCTTGGTGCCGGCCAGGTCCGGAACGAGGCCCAGCGAGGTCTCCTTCATCGCGAACTGGACGTCCTCGGCGACCACCCGCAGGTCGCAGCCGAGGGCCAGCTGGAAGCCCGCGCCGACGGCGTGGCCCTGGACCGCCGCGATGGAGATCAGGTCCGGACGGCGCCACCAGGTGAAGGCCTCCTGGTACGAGGCGATGGCGTCGTCCAGCTCCCGGTCGGTGGAGGCGGCGAGCTGGAGGAAGGTGGGCTCGCCCGGGATGCCCTCGGGGGTGAACATGGCCCGGTCCAGCCCGGCGGAGAAGGAGACCCCCTCCGCGCGCAGCAGCACCACCCGGACGTTGCCGGGCAGCTCGCGGCCGGCCTCGGTGAGGGCGCGCCAGAGCGCGGGCGACTGGGCGTTGCGCCGCTTGGGTCGGCACAGGGTGACGACGGCGAGTTCGCCCTCGATCTCCAGGCGGACGCCGTCCCGCTCCCAGCTCGGGGCCTGCGGGTCGATGGCGGGGGCGGTCATGCGGGGACCTCCGGTGGCGAGGGACTTGGCTACCGGAGAGTAACAAAACTCGACGCGCCTGGGCAGGGGCCCCGACCCGGAGAGATCGACGGGGCCTGCGGCACTCCACGACACCCCGCGAGGCGCGAATGCGGGACGAGGCGAGGCGAAGGGCGAAAGGGAAATGAACGGTATTGAAGAATGGGGGAAGGACCTCACCCCGGACATGACGATCGGCGGCCGGCCCGCACGGCTCGAGGGCGGACGCCCAGCTGACGGTCAGCTGTCGTCTCCTCGGCCGGCACCCTGCCGCCGCGCCATCCAGCCACTGGCTGACGAACCGTCAGGAACCGGCCCCGGCAGTCGCCTTGTTCTTGCCCCGCGTGGCACCGCCGCGGCCCCGGAGAATCACTCCGGACTCGCTCAGCATCCGGTGCACAAAGCCGTACGAACGACCGGTCTCCTCCGCGAGAGCGCGAATGCTCGCCCCGGAGTCGTACTTCTTCTTGAGATCGGCCGCGAGCTTCTCACGCGCGGCACCGGTCACCCGGCTGCCCTTTTTCAGAGTCTCGGCCACCCGTGCCTCCTCGTAGCGTTGCTCGGTCAGATTCCCATGATCACCCATCCACCGCGTCCTGGCCACCCATTCGACAAGGTCGATGTCGGAAATGCGTGGTCCTTCGGTGGTGATCCGAGCGCATCAGGGCGCTCACGCAGAGTGCACGCCCCCTGGCGGATCCGGCCGTTCGCCGAGAAAGGGCTGATCAGCAACGTCGGCCCGACCACGATCGAGTGGCGGGCCGACGGAAAGTCCTTAAACGGAATCCGGGTCTACTTCATTCCCGGACACGCCGAAAGGACTAGATATTCTCATCCGAAAAGCGGATCTCGCGTCTACTTCCGGTCAGGCCAAGGAGACCAGATCGGCGTAGGACGGGTTCCAGAGGTCCTCCACGCCGTCCGGCAGCAGGATGATCCGCTCCGGGTCGAGCGCCTCGACCGCGCCCTCGTCGTGGGTGACCAGCACGACCGCGCCGGAGAACTCGCGCAGCGCGCCCAGGATCTCCTCGCGGCTGGCCGGGTCGAGGTTGTTGGTGGGCTCGTCGAGCAGCAGCACGTTGGCGGAGGAGACCACCAGGGTGGCCAGCGCCAGACGGGTCTTCTCACCGCCGGAGAGCACCCCGGCCGGCTTGTCGACGTCGTCGCCGGAGAACAGGAAGGAACCGAGGATCTTGCGGATCTGCACCAGGTCGGTGTCGGGCGCGGCCGAGCGCATGTTCTCCAGCACGCTGCGGTCCGGGTCGAGCGTCTCGTGCTCCTGGGCGTAGTAGCCGATCTTCAGGCCGTGGCCCGGGATCACCTCGCCGGTGTCCGGCTGCTCCACCCCGGCCAGCATCCGCAGCAGGGTGGTCTTGCCGGCGCCGTTGAAGCCCAGCACGACGACCCGGGAACCGCGGTCGATCGCCAGGTCGACGTCGGTGAAGATCTCCAGCGAGCCGTAGGACTTGGACAGGCCGCTGGCGGTCAGCGGGGTCTTGCCGCAGGGGGCCGGCTCCGGGAAGCGCAGCTTGGCGACCTTGTCGTTCACCCGGACCTGCTCCAGCCCGGAGAGCAGCTTGTCGGCGCGGCGGGCCATGTTCTGCGCGGCCACCGTCTTGGTCGCCTTGGCCCGCATCTTGTCGGCCTGGGCGTTGAGGGTCGCGGCCTTCTTCTCGGCGTTGGCCCGCTCGCGCTTGCGGCGCTTCTCGTCGTCCTCGCGCTGCTGCTGGTACTGCTTCCAGCCCATGTTGTAGACGTCGATGCAGGAGCGGTTGGCGTCCAGGTAGAAGACCTTGTTGACGACCGTCTCGACCAGGTCGACATCGTGCGAGATGACGATGAAGCCGCCCTTGTAGGTCTTCAGGAAGTCCCGCAGCCAGACGATCGAGTCCGCGTCCAGGTGGTTGGTGGGCTCGTCGAGGAGCAGCACGTCGGAGTCCGAGAAGAGGATCCGGGCCAGCTCGACCCGGCGGCGCTGACCACCGGAGAGAGTGTGCAGCGGCTGGCCGAGGATGCGGTCCGGCAGGCCCAGCGCGGCGGCGATGGTGGCGGCCTCGGCCTCGGCGGCGTACCCGCCCTTGGTGAGGAACTCGGTCTCCAGCCGGGCGTACTTCTTCATCGCGTTGTCCCGGGTGGCGCCCTTGCCGTTGGCCATCCGCTCCTCGTTCTCGCGCATCTTCTTCAGCACGGTGTCGAGGCCGCGGGCGGAGAGGATGCGGTCCTTGGCGAGGACCTCCAGGTCACCGGTGCGCGGGTCCTGCGGGAGGTAGCCGACCTCGCCCGAACGGGTGACGGTACCGGCGGCGGGCAGGCCCTCGCCCGCCAGCACCTTGGTGAGCGTGGTCTTGCCGGCGCCGTTGCGACCGACCAGACCGATCCGGTCGCCGGCGGCGACCTTGAAGTTCGCGGACTCGATCAGGATCCGGGCACCGGCACGCAGTTCGAGGGCGTTGGCGGAAATCATGGCTGGGAGCTGCTCCTGGGACGTGGGCGGGCGGCCGGGCAGGACTGACCCGGGGCCGGGTTGGCGTGAGGGGGACTTCATCGGCGGTCGGCGCGGCCCTCCTGGCGCCGCCGCCCGCTATTGCCCGGAGAAAATAGCCATGGCGGCAAGTCTACCGGGCCCCGTGTCACCCTCGGAGGCGTACCGGCCCGGGGTATCCGGCGGCCTGCCGCCCGCCGGTTCCGGGGCCGAAGGCCGTCGTCCGCGGGTCGTCCCCGCTACTGCGGCTGCGCGCCCGACCGGTCCCCCGCGGGCGCTCCGGTGGCCGCCGGGGCGTCCGGCGCGGTACCGGTGGCCGACGGGTCGCCGGCGGCCGGGTTGGCCGGCAGGTCGCCCACGGCCGGGTTCACCGACGGGTCCGCCGCGCAGCCGCCCTGCGGACGGACCGCCGCGAACGGCGCGTCCACGCTGCCGCAGGCCGTCTCGGGCGCGGCCGCCTTGGTGTCGAACACCTTGGGCGGGACGATCGGGCCGTCGGTGATCTCCACCCGGCTGCGGTCCAGCACCTTGACCGTGGCGGTCGGACCGGCGTTCATCGACCAGCCGTTGCTGTCCAGCCGGTAGCCGGTGATGCCGCCGGAGACGGCCTGCCCGCTGCTGTTGCTGCAGGTGCGCGGGATGAGCACGGCGTAGTCGGTGTGGACGGCGCGCAGCGGGTCGTAGACGCAGCTGCCGGAGGGCTTGTCGTTGTAGCGCAGGTCGCCGTCGGCGTCGCGCAGGCCCATGGTCAGGTTCGGGGTGACCAGGGCCAGCCAGGGCGAGCCGTCCCGCTGGACGGTGTGCAGCGCGGCCGCGGCCCGCTGCTTGGCGAGCGCCTTGCGCTGGGCGTCGGTCCGCTTGTCGGCGCCGGGCTCGCCGTCGCCGTGCAGCCAGTCGGCCAGGCCCGGCACCGCGCGGTGCCAGCGCACCTCGTGGTCGCCCGGGCGCACCGAGGTGACCATGCCGTCGTCCCAGACCACGATCGCGTTGTCGCCGGCCATCGCCAGGTAGAGCGCCTCGGCGCCCTCGCGGCGGTAGGACCAGGCCTGCTCGCCGGTCCGCTTGTGGAAGGCCTCCAGGCCGGGGCCCACCCGCAGGTCGAGGTCGGCCGAGCTGAGCGACTCGGAGTTCACCGGCGTCGCCCCCGCGTCGCCCGGTCCCGCGACCCGGTCGCCGAACGGCACCGGCTTGTTCGCGTGCGCCGCCGCTCCGGCCGCAAGGACCAGCACCACCGCCGAGGCAGGCAGGATCGAGCGGGGGGTCAGTACACGCAGCGGCTTCCAGGACACGGCCGGAGCGTACCTTTCACCGGGCACGCGAGTCAGCCCGGTTCCGCCGTCGCCGTGTCCCGCCGGGCGCCCGCCCGGCCCCGCGCGCCCTTCCCGCACGTCCACCCGCCCACCTGCGCCGTCGGCGTTCCGGCCGCCGCGCCGGGCGTTGCGGAGCGGGCCGCGGGGGCCCGACAGGACCGTTACCAAGCTGATACATGACCGCGGGTCGCCGGTCTTTGCGGCAGACGGCGTTCGATCGGCGCCCACTTTAGGGTGACATTCGGCTTTTTCGTCCCCCTTCGGGCCTACTGTCGGCGAGCGGGGCGCCACGGTCCGTCCACGCCGAGACCGTGCGCCCCGCCCACGCGACGTCCGGAGGAGAGCACCATGCGAATCGGCCGCCTGACGCTGGCCGCCGCCACCCTGCTGCTGATGGCCACGGCCAGCGTCCCGGCCGGGACGCCGTTCAGCCAGACCGAACGGCACACCCTCTCCTCGGACGCCATCGAGCCCCGCGGCGCGGCCCCCCGCCCGCCGGTCCAGCGGCCGAACCACGAGCCGCCGTTCGGTGCCTTCGTCGGTTCCTGGGACGACTACATCCCGCAGATCGGCCGGTACGCGCAGTGGCTGGGCGACGCGAACATGCAGGTCGGCCACACCTATCTGGCGGGCAACGGCTGGAGCGACATCGAGGGCGAGCCGATGGTGCTCGGGCTGTGGTCGCAGTGGCGGCAGGCCGATCCGTCCCGGCTGCTGGTGCTCGGGGTGCCGATGCTGGTGCCCAGCGAGGCGAAGGTGCCGGACGGCGAGGTCGCGGACCTGCTGGCCCAGGGGGCGCGTGGGGACTTCGACGGGCACTTCCTCAAGCTCGCGCGCCGGCTGGTCGCGCTGGGCGGCGCGGACACCGTGCTCACGCTCGGCTGGGAGATGAACGGCACCACCTACACCCACCGCTGCAAGCCCGACCCGGCCGCGTGGAAGACGTACTGGCGGCGGATCGTCGGGGTGATGCGCTCGGTGCCCGGGCAGCGGTTCCGCTTCGACTTCGCCCCCAGCCGGGGCCTGGACGCCGTCCCGTGGACCAAGTGCTACCCCGGTGACGACGTGGTCGACATCATCGGCATGGACAACTACGACCAGCCGGCGGGCGGCACCTTCGACGACTACGTGCGCGAGCCGTACGGCCTCCAGGACCAGGTGGAGTTCGCCGCCAAGCGCGGCAAGCCGGTCTCGTACCCGGAGTGGGGGCTGTTCCGCAACGGCGACAACCCCGAGTTCGTGCAGCGGATGGTCGACTGGATCCGCACCCACGACACCGCCTACCAGACCGTCACCGACTACTGTCCGCACGGCTTCTTCCAGTGCGAGCGCAATCCTCGCTCGGCGGCCACGTTCAAACAGCTGATGTCCGGTTCGAAGGGGGCGCCGACGCCGGCACCGGCGGAGGCACCGGCGCCGACGGCCACCCCGGCGGAGGACGTGCCCGCGGCGCCGGGCCCGCCCGCCGTGCCGGCCGCGCCCGCCGTGCCCGGGGGCAGCACCGCGCCGAGCAGGACGGCGAGCCCGTCGGCCCGTCCGGCGAAGGGCAAGTCGACGGGACGGCCGACGGGCGCGCCGCACGCCCGGCACTGAGCGCTCAGCTGCGGCGGCGGGCCAGCAGCGCTTCCTTGAGCCGGGGGAAGCGGGTGCGCAGCTGGTGCGCCGCCGCCTGCCGGGCCCGCACCGCCCCGGCGCGGACGGCCGCTGCCGGCGCCGCCCCCGCCGGACCGAGCAGCAGCCGGTGGTTGGACAGCTGGTCCGGCCGCCAGCGCTGCTTGTACGGCTCCTGGCCGCGCAGCAGGCCGAGCACCGGGACGCCCGCGCCGACCGTCTCGTCCAACGCCGCGCTGAACAGCAGCCCGGCGATGTCCAGCCGCTCGCGCAGCACCGGGTGCGCCCCGTACATGTACAGGCCGCCGAAGGACGGACAGAGCAGCAGCAGGTTCACCGCGACCAGCTGGCCGTCCAGGTGGAACTGGTGGACGGTGGCCCTGCCGGAGGCGACCAGTCCGGTGGTGGACTCGGTCAGGTGGCTCGCGAACCGCTCGGTGCGGTGCTCGGGCGTGACGCCGCGCGCCTGCCACTGCATGAAGTGCAGCCGCAGCAGCCCGTCCAGCGCCTGCGGCACCTCGGCCGCCGGGGTGGAGCGGACCGTCACCCCGGCCTCGGCGATCTTGCGGAGCTTCACCCGGCTGCGCTGGGCGGTCTTGCCGGGCACCCGCTTGAGCAGCCGGTCCATCGGGACGGCCGGCAGGTACTGGCAGAGCGAGTCCCGGTAGCGGCGGCGGCTGCCGCTCCAGTGCGCGTACACCCGCTGCACCGCCGCCTCGGGGTGCACCTCGCGCAGTTCCAGCCAGTGCCAGGGGCGGGTGAGCGGGAGCGCGGCGGCGAACTCGGCGGCCGCCCGGTCCGCGCACTCGTCGTCGAGCAGGACGTCGGTGTAGTCGACCAGTCCGCCGCCGAGGCCGGTCAGGCCGCCGAACGGTCCGCCGCGGCGCACGAAGGCGCCCGCGCCGACCAGCCGGCCGTCCCGGCGGACCAGCACCACGAGCAGGCTGCCCGGGCGGCCGTAGTGGCGCCACCAGGAGCGCTGCCAGTCGGCGGCCTGGAAGAAGGTGGCGGTCCGGCAGCGGCCGGCCAGGTCGTCCCACTCCTCGGCGAGGAGGTCCAGGGCGTCGTCCTCGCCGAGGAGCTCGGTGGTCCAGGCCGGCGCCGTCGCCCGGGCGGGCAGGCTGCTCCTGCGGGTCTCGGTGCTCATCGTCCGCTCCCGGCCGGCGCCTTGGCCCGGGTGGCGGGCCGGTCCTCGACGGCGGGGGCCTGCTGCTCGACGGCGGAGGGCTGTTCCTCCACCGCGGGCGTCCGGTCCTCGGCCGGGGGCTGCTCCGCCGCCGCGGCCCCGGCGCCGGGCTTCCTGCCGGGCTTCCCGACGGTCTTCTTCTCGGCCTTCGTGCTCCCCTTCTTCACGCTCTCGGCCGTCACGCTCCCGGCCGTCACGTTCCCGGCCGTCACGCTCCCGGCCGTCACGTTCCCGGCCTTCACGTTCCCGGCCTTCACGTTCCCGGCCGCCACGCTCTCGGCCTTCACGCTCCCGGCCTTCACCCCTTCGGCCTCGGCACCGGCGTCGGCACCGGGCGCGGAGTCGCCACCGGACGCGGTCCTGGCCTTGGCCGGCTCCTCTCGGCGCGGGCGCGGCGTCGTCGGGACCGCCACCGGCGCGGAGGCGGCGGGGGCCTCCGATCCCTGCGCGGCCTGCACGGCCTGCGCCGCCTGCGATGCCCGCGCGGCCCGCAGCACCCGCGGCATCTCGGGACTCCCGCCGGCCTCCGGCGTCCCCGCGCCGCCCCGGCGGCGGTTCATCATCACCAGGGCGCCCAGCAGCAGCCCGGCCGCGCCGCCGACCGCGACGTCCAGCTTCCCGGAGGGCGTGGTCGGCCTGTCCGGCGCGGCGGCCGGGGACAGCGTCACCAGCCGGACGTTGGTGTCCTTGCTGCTGGTGTTGGCGAAGGCGACCAGCGAGCGGGCCACCGCGTCGGCGGTCCGGGCGGCCTCCTGGGGGCGCCGCCCGGTACCGGTGAGCTCGATCATCGGGGCGTCCGGCGAGGTCGTCCCGTGCACCAGGGACTCCAGCTCGGACCGGGTGTGGCCGGTCTCCGCGGCCGCGACCGCGAGCACCTGCGGCTGACCGGCCAGCCGGCCGTACGCCTGGGCGAAGTTGGTGGCGATCGCGGCTTCCCCGGGGTTCTGCGCGACCACGAGGACGTAGGCGTTGGCGGCGTACGACGGCGGCGAGACGACGGCGTACCCGGCGCCGGCCGCGGCGCCCAGCGGTACCGCCAGCACCACCGGCCACCAGCGGCGGACCAGGCGACGGGCGCTTCGGCGCGGTGTGGTCATGGGTCTTGCTCCTTGGGTCTGGTACGGCGGTTCCGGCGGTGGCGGGCGGTCAGACGCGGGCCAGCCGGTCGTAGAGGGCGCCCAGGTCGGCGGCGACCCGGGCGATGTCGTAGTGGCCGACGGCCGGGGGGTGCGGCAGCGGGTCGGCGATGTGCCCGCTGAGCGGCCGCAGGTCGCGCAGCGCGGCGGTGTAGGCGGCGGGCTCGGAGGGGATGCGGCGGGCCTGCGGGGCGGCGCTGGGCGGCAGTTCGTCGAGCGCCGGGCAGGCGCTGTGGCGCACCGGCAGCCCGGCCGCGAGGCCCTCCAGGACGCCGAGGCCGAAGGTCTCCGCGGTGGAGGGGGCGGCCAGCACGTCCAGGGCGGCCAGCAGTTCGGGCACGTCGTCGCGCTCGCCGGTGAGCACCAGTCGCTCCCGCACGCCGAGTTCCTCGGCCCGGCGCTCCAGCGCGGCGCGTTCCGGGCCCTCGCCGACCAGCACCAGCCGGGTGGCCGGGTCGAGCCCGGCAAGCGCCTCGACCAGCACCTCGAAGCGCTTGCCGGGCACCAGCCGGCCCACCCCGCCGACCGCCCAACTCCCCTGCGGCAGACCGATTTCGGCCCGCACCCGACGGCGGGCGGCGGCCCGTTCGGCGGGCGGGAGGCGGTAGCGGGAGGTGTCGATGCCGTTCGGGATCAGCTCGATCCGGGCCGGCGGGACGCCCCAGGAACGCAGTGTCTGGGCGACCTGCCGGGAGACCGCGACGGTGGTGCTGCCGAGCCGTTCGGCCGCCAGGTAGAGGCCCTTGACGCCCCGGGTGACCGGGCGGCCCTCGATCACC
This sequence comes from Kitasatospora sp. NPDC127116, assembly GCF_042677365.1. Taxonomy (NCBI): domain Bacteria; kingdom Bacillati; phylum Actinomycetota; class Actinomycetes; order Kitasatosporales; family Streptomycetaceae; genus Kitasatospora; species Kitasatospora sp. NPDC127116. Next base: position 7,580 of record NZ_JBHXTL010000061.1, on the reverse strand, counting down.
CCGGCGTGCAGCGAGTGCTCGGTGGAGACCACCGCGCGCACCCCGGCCAGCCGGGCGGCCAGCCGGCCGTACAGCTGCGCCCGGTAGAGGTGGGTGTGCACCAGGTCGTAGTGGCCGGCCCGGACCAGCCGGACCAGCCGGGGCAGCGCGCCGAGGTCCCGGTTGCCGCGCATGCCGAGGTGGTGGACGGTGACGCCGTCGGAGCGCAGCGCGGCGGCGACCGCGCCCGGGTTGGTCAGGGCGAGCACCTCGCACTGCTGGTGCGCCGGCAGGTGTCGCAGCAGCAGGTGGAGCTGGCGCTCGGCGCCGCCGGCGGCCAGTCCGGTGACGATGTGCAGCACCCTCATGGCCGCGGCTCCCGGCGGGCCTGGCGCAGTTCGGTGACGGCGTCGCGCAGCCGGTGCCGGCCCTGCTTGGCCCGCAGCCGCCAGGCGCCGTCGCGGTCGCCGACGTAGCAGCGGGGCAGGGCGAAGCGGCCGGTGAGCGGGGAGTGCGCGATGGCGCAGGCGTGGTCGTACCCGGCGTCGCGCACCGCCAGGGCGGCGGGCAGGTCGACGGCGCCGTACGGGTAGCAGAACCCGGTGACCGGGCCGCCGACGGCCTCCTCCAGCAGGCGTCGGCTCTCCCGGGCCTGGACGGCGAGGGCCTCGGCGGGCAGGCCGGGCAGCGCCCGGTGGCCGAGGCCGTGCGAGCCGATCTCCCAGCCCGCGGCGGCGAGTTCGGTGACCTCCTGGACGGTGAGCAGCTTCTTGCGCGGGCCCTCGGTGTCCCAGTCGTTGTCCCGGCCGAGCAGGTCGGCGACCACGTACGCGGTGGCGGTGAAGCCGTACGCCCGGAGGATCGGCACCGCGTACCGGGCGAAGTCGGCGTAGCCGTCGTCGAAGGTGAGGCCGACCAGCCTGTCGTCCCGGCCGAGGGCGCGGGCCCGCAGCAGCTCGCGGACGGAGACGCCGCGCCGGCCGCACCGGTGCAGCCAGGCGATCTGTTCGGCGAACCGCTCGGGGCTGACGGTGAGCCGGTAGGGGTCCTCCGTCTCGACCGCCACCGAGTGGTACATCAGGATCCACGGGGAGGCGGAGCCGGGGATCGGCGGTTCGCCGACCGGGTGGCGGCTCCTGGGCAGTCGTGCCCGGTGCGGCGGTGCGCTGCTGACGCCCGCCCGGGCGGAACGGACGGTGCCCCGTTCATTGTCCATCGGGACGCTTCCCTTCTTCGGCGGCGGTTGGCGGGTTCCGGACGGGCCCCAGCGCCCGGGCGACGGCGAGGACCGGGCCGCGCACCTCGCGGGCGCCGAGCCCGGTGCCGAGGGCCGCGAAGGCCAGCACGACGGTGAGGCCCCCGAGGAGGGTCGAGAGCAGGGGGTCGGCGGTCGGTCCGGCGACGGCGGCGCCGAGCACGGCGGCCCCGGCGGCGGCGGCCACCAGCCGGCCGTGGCCGCCGAGCACCCGGCGCAGCCGCAGCGGGATGCCCCGCAGCACCAGGCCGTGCAGCAGCAGGGCGGCGGCGGCGGTGATGCCGGCCGCGTTGCCGGCGGCCAGCCCCAGGGCGCCGAAGCGGGGTGTGGCGAGCAGGCCGGTGGCGACGGTGACGCCGAGGCCGAGCACCATCGCGGCGGCCGGGTACCAGTCCAGCAGCCGGCGGCGGCCGTCCTCGCTGCCCGGGTCGTCGGCCCGGCGGACCACCGGGCGCAGCGAGAAGTAGGGGCGGATCATCACGCCGGTCAGTGCCTGGGCGGGCAGGCCGAAGCTGTACACCCGGATCACGTCGGCGGTGGCGGCGGTGTCGTGCGGGCCGAAGGCGCCGCGTTCGAACAGCAGCGAGACCGCCGAGGGGGCGCAGGCCATCAGGAAGGCGGTGCCGAGCAGGACGACGGCCGCCGCCTGGCCGAGGTCCTTCTCCACCCGGTCGCGGGCGGCGGTGAGGTCCCCGGCGGCGAGCGCCCGGGCGACCAGCGGGAAGGTGACGGTGCAGATCAGGAGACCCGCCGTCATGGCGAGCTGGGAGACCTTGGCGGCGTAGTTGAGGTGCGAGATGGTGCCGGGCGGCAGCGCCGAGCCGAGGTAGCGCTCGACGAAGACCTGCGACTGGCGGGTGAGGGTGAAGGCGGCCACCGGCAGCAGGGCCAGCGGCATCAGCACCAGGGCCCGGCGCGAGCGGCGGCCGCGGCCGGTGTCGGGCGGGCCCTGGCGCAGCCGGCGCAGGAAGGGGCCGACCAGCAGACCGGCCATCAGCAGGCTGCCGGCCGCGACGCCGAGGGCGGCGGAGCGCACCCCGAGGTAGGCGTGGAGGCAGAGCAGGACGGCGAGGATGCCGAGGTTGTAGGCGACGTAGATGCCGGCCGGGGCGGGGAAGCGGTGGTGGGCGCGCAGCGCGGCGGCCAGGTAGCCGGCCACGCCGAAGGGCAGCACGGTGATCGCGGTGATCCGGGTGCAGGTGACGGCCAGGGCGGGGTCGGTGAGGCCGGGGGCGAGCAGGTCGACCAGTTCCGGGGCGCCCAGGACGACGGCCAGGGCGAGGCCGCCGAGCGCGATCAGCAGCCAGGGCAGGGTGGCGCGGACCAGTTGGCGGACCGGGTCGGGGGCGTCCGGGTCCTCCTCGCGCAGCACCAGGGCGAGGGCGAAGGCCGGCACCATGAGGAAGGACATGGCGTCCTCGATCAGCAGCGGTGCGGCGGTCTCGGGGACGGTCCAGGCGACCAGGAAGGCGTCGGTGCCCTGGTTGGCGCCGAAGTAGCGGGCCAGCAGGAGGTCACGCAGCAGGCCGAGGCCGGAGCCGGCGGCGCTGAGGACGGCGGTGATGCCGAAGGCCTTGGCGAGGAAGCCGCGCCGGGGGGCCGGGTGGGGCTCGGCGGGCGGGTCCTCGCCGGTGGCGCCGCGGGGGGCCGGGAGGGAGGGGACGACGGCGGCGGGCGGGTCGGTGGTCACCGGGCCGCTCCGGTGGCCACCGGGCCGGTGGCGGGACGCTCGGGTCGGTGGGCGGCCGCGCGGGCGGCGAGGCCGAGGACGACGGAGGTCAGCACGGTGGTGGCGCCGCCGATGTCCGCGTACAGGAAGTCGACCAGCACCCAGGTGAGCAGGGCGAGTGCGGCGAGCCCGGGGCCGTGGCGGTGGCGCAGGCAGCCGGTCAGCAGGGCGAGGAAGAGCGCGGCGTAGGCGGTGATGCCGATCAGGCCCTGCTCGCTCAGCACCAGGAGGTACATGTTGTGCGGGGAGAGCAGCGGTTCGCGCTGGAAGCCGATGGTGGCGTCGGCGGCGTCGCTGCCGGAGGACAGCCGCAGCGGGGCGTGGCTGTCGCGCAGTTGCTGGAAGGCCTTGGGTCCGGCGCCGTGCACGGGGTGGTCCTGCCAGATCCGTCCGGCGGTGGACCACAGGTCGTACCGGTCGGAGACGGACTGGTCGGGGGCGGCGGAGACGGAGCCGATCGAGCTGAGCCGCTTGGTGACGCCGGAGCCGCCGAGGCCGAGGCCGCCGACCAGGACGACCGCGGCGGCCAGGCCGAGGACCGCGCCGCGCACCAGCAGCCGGGCGTCGACGCGCAGCAGCAGCACGGTGGCGGCGAGGCCGGTGGCGATCCAGCTGCCGCGGCTGAAGGAGACGGCCAGCGGGAGGGCGAGGAATGCGGCGGCGGCGAACATGGCGCGGCGCAGCCGGGCGTTGCCGTCGGGGCCGCGCTCGGCGAGGCCGAGCGCGAGGGCGGCGAGCAGCCCGTAGCTGACCACGCTGGACATCGCCATGATGTCGAGGGCGCCGAAGGTGCCGACGGCCCGGATCGGCTGGCCGGTGTAGGAGGCGCCGGTGTGGGTGAGGTACTGCTTGGCGCCGACCGCGCCCTGGATCAGTGCGGCGAGCACGAAGGAGCCGAGGACCAGGCGCTGGTCGGTGCGGTCGCGCAGGGAGCAGAGGACGGCGGCGGGGACCAGGACGAACACCTGGGTGAGGCGGACGAAGCCGGTGGCGCTCGCGGCGGGGTCGATCGAGCCGACGGTGGCGACGGCGGCGGCGACCACGACCGCGCCGAACAGGGCGCAGGCGGTGCGGCTGATCGCGGGCAGGCGTCCGCGCAGCAGGTCGAGCGCGGTGAGGGCGACCAGGGCCAGCGAGGCGAGGTCGGCGGCGGTGATGTGGAAGGCGGCGGCGACGTCCTTCTGCCCGGTGGGCACGCAGACCAGCAGGACGGTGGCGGCGGCCAGCGGGCTGGTGCGCTGCGCGAGCGCGGGCAGGGCCCCGCGTAAGACCGGGCGGTGGAGGGCGGGGAGGGTCAGGGCCACGCGGGGTCAGCTCCCGTCCGGGTGGAGCATCAGGACCGCCGTGCGGCACAGGATCTTGACGTCCTGCCAGAGGCTCCAGCTCTCGATGTAGCGGTTGTCGAAGCGGGCCCGGTCCTCGATGGAGGTGTCCCCGCGCAGACCGTTGACCTGGGCCAGGCCGGTGAGGCCGACCGGGACCCGGTGGCGGTCGGCGTACTCGGGGTAGGCCTGGCCGAACCTCATGACGAAGTACGGCCGTTCGGGACGCGGGCCGACCAGGCTCATGTCGCCGCGCAGGACGTTCCACAGCTGGGGCAGCTCGTCCAGCGAGCTCTTGCGCAGCAGCCGGCCGACGGTGCCCATCCGGTGGTCCTGGGAGATGTTCCAGCGGGTGGCGGACTCGTGCTCGTTGCTCGGGCGCAGGGTGCGGAACTTGAGGACGGTGAAGACCCTGCCGTCCAGGCCGGTGCGCTGCTGGCGGAAGAGCACGCCGGGGCCGGTGTCGAAGCGGACGGCGAGCGCGCAGAGCACCAGGACGGGGGCGAGCAGCAGCAGGCCGACGGTGGCGGCGGTGACGTCCAGGGCGCGCTTGACGGCCCAGCCGGGGCGGCGGCGCGCGGGGCGGCCGACCCGCAGACAGGGGAAGCCCCACAGGTGGTCGCCGCCGGTGACCGGGGTGGCGGGCAGCGAGCCGTACTCGCGCAGCGCGGGCACCAGCCAGACCTGGCAGCCGAGCCGGGCGGCGTCGCGCAGGGTGGCGGCGGTCTCGGCCTCGTCGGCGGCGCCGGCGGTGGCGACCACCTGCTGGACGCCGTGCCGGCGCACTTCGCGTTCCAGTGCCTCGCGGCCGCCGAGGACGGGCAGGTCGGTGCCGCCGGGCAGCAGCGGCGGGTCGGCGTCGAGGAAGCCGACCGGGCGCATCCCGTACTCGCCGTGCTCGCGCAGGGCGGTGGCGACCCGGCGGCCGAGCCGGCCGGCGCCGAGCACCAGGACGGGGCTGGGGCGGCTGCGGCGGATCCGCCGGACCAGGTGGTAGAGGACGGCGCGGCCGAGCGCGGCGATCAGCAGCTGGGCGCCGAGCAGGACGGTGAGCCGGGCGGGGCTGGCCGGGCCGCAGTCGGGCCAGCGGCCGTCGAGGCAGCCGGACAGGGTGACGGCGAAGGCGGTGGCGACCACGGCCCGGGCGGTGAGGGCGGGCAGTTCGTCCAGGACGGAGAGGGTGAGCCGGGAGCGGTAGAGGCCGCCGGCCAGGTTGAGCAGGAGCAGCAGGGGCAGGACGGCGGGGACGCCGAGCAGGGGGTCGAGCGGGGCGGCGGGGTCGACGGCGTGGTTGGCGATGCCGCCGGCGGAGCACAGCGCGATGATGTCGGCCTGGACCAGGGCGAGCGACAGGGCCAGCCGGGAGCGGACCGCCCCGCGGGGCCGGCGCGGCGACGTGACCACCCCAGGGCGCGCCGCTCCCGCCGGCCGGTCGAGCAGCCCGGTACCGGGCCGGCGGGGACCGGAGAGGGGCCCTCCCGAGCGCGGCACACTGTCGTGGTCAATGGTCATCAGCGCACGATCTCCCCTGCTGTGTGCCCGGGGTGACGGTGCCCCGGCACCGGCTGGCGCGGGGCTGCCGTCCCGGCCCGGTGGGCGCGGTCCTGACAGCGCCTGCTGCCGCTGGCGGCTTCCGGATGTCCGGTGGCGGGGCCGATTGCGAAGGAACCGGTCACGAAGGAGTCGGTCGCACGGAGCTCAGCCGTGAATTCCCGGCATGAAATCTGAACGAAGCAGGCAAAATCCGACAATACAGAACCGGGCGGTACGGAGCGGAAGTTGACTTGCCGATTCATTCCAGCCGCCCATTAATAGGTATTTCGGATTTAATGCCTCGCCTCCGCATCCAATCGAGGGTGCGAATACGACAACACCGGAAACGGCGGGCATTCACGGCATGTGAAACGATCAGATCCGCTCCGGGACACGGGCCCGGCGCCGCCCCGACGCCGGTCCCGCACCCAGCAGGTGACGGTAGAGAACGTCCACCTGTTCGACCACGGTGCGCACGTCGTGCCGACCGATCACGTGATCGCGCAACCGGGCACCGCGTCGCTCGCATTCGATCGAATCGGACAGCGCGTCCCCCATTCGGGCGGCGAGGGCCCGCGCGTCCTCGGGCGGGACCACCGCCCGCGCGAGCTCGGACGGCGGCAGGCACTCCCGGGCACCGGGCACATCGGTCAGCAGCACCGGACGGGCGGCCGCCATCGCCTCCAGCGGGGCCAGCGCCATCCCCTCCCAGCGCGAGGGCAGCACCACCAGGTCGGCCGCCGCCAGCCACGGACGCGGATCCGGCACGTCCCCGACCAGCCGGATCCGGGCGGGCTCGGCGGTCTGCCGGACCAGCTCCGCCACCCGCTGCTCCTCCGGCCCGCCGCCGACCAGCGCCAGCCGGGCCCGCGGCACCCGGCGCAGCACCTCCGGCCAGGCGGCCAGCAGCACGTCCTGGCCCTTCTGCCGGCACAGCCGCCCGACGCACACCGCGAGCGGGGCGTCCAGGTCCAGACCGAGCGCGATCCGGGCGGCGCGGCGGTCGGCGGGCGCGTAGTGGCGCACGTCCACGCCGTTGGGCACCACCGCCCAGTCGGCGTGCACCCCCGCCGCCACACCGTCGGCCCGCTCCTGGACGCTGACGCACAGCACCCGGTGCGCCCAGCGGGTCGCGAACCGCTCCCAGCGCAGGGTGGCGGCGCCCAGCGCGCCGTCGACGGCGGCGAACGACCAGGCGTGCGGCTGGAAGACGGTCGGCACCGCGCCGCGCACCGCGAGCCGGCCCGCCAGCCCGGCCTTGGCGCTGTGCAGGTGGACCACGTCGGGCGCCGCCGCCCGGACGATCCGGCGCAGCCGCCAGGCCTCGGCGGGGGTGCCCGGGCCGGGCGAGCGCCGCGCGGGCCAGTCCTGGACCAGCGCGCCCACCGCGGCGGCCTCCCCGGCCAGCCGCCCGCCGCGCGGGCAGGCGACCATGACCCGGTGACCGGCCTCCCGCTGGCCCCTGACCAGATCGGCGACGACGCGGGCGACCCCGCCGTCCACCGGCTGTGAAATGTGAAGGATCGTCATATGCACGGCGGCGAGCCTAGGGTGGCCCGCCGGTTCCGGGCGGCCCTCGTCACCCGCAGGTGGCGGTTCGGCCACCCGTACGGCTTTCGGCTCGTACGGGAGACCGAAGCGCACGAATAGGCAGGCGATTCGAGCGCGTCGATTGATACACCCCCCCGCATCGCGCGGGTGGGGTATCCCGGGGGGCCCCGCGGGGGCGGCGGCCCTCCGCGGACCAAACCGGGCCGCGGCG
>NZ_JBHXTL010000060.1:9744-56632 GCF_042677365.1 Kitasatospora sp. NPDC127116 | reverse complement strand
GGGCCCCCCCCCCCCCGCCGCGGGCGCCCGGCGGGGCCCCCCCCCCCCCCCGGCCCCGGGCGCCGCGGCCCCCCCCCCCCCGGGCCCCCCCCCCCCCGTTCCCCGGGCCGCCCGGGGCCGCGGGCGAGAGGCTTCGATACCCTGGGGTGGTATCAGTGCCCGTGGTGGGCGTGCACCACGGCGTGGCCGCGCCCCCGGCCGATCATCCACTTGTTGACCGGGACGGTCAGCGCGAACGCCAGGGCCAGCGAACCCGCCAGCGCCACCCAGAACAACAGGTCACCGAGGCCCGCGTCCATCGCCCCCGGGACGGTGACCATCACGGTGTTGTCGATCAGCTCCATCACCAGGATCGAGACGGTGTCGGCGGCCAGCGCGACCTTGACCGCGGCGCCGACGTCGAGGCCGGCCTTCAGCACGCCGCGCATGGTCAGCGCGTAACCGAAGACGAAGGCCAGCAGGATCGAGAGCACCACGGTCGCGCCGTTGTGCAGGCCGAAGGCGGTGCCGAGCACCATGCCCAGGATCTCGCCGATGGCGCACCCGGTGAGGCAGTGCAGGGTCGCCTGCGCGGCCGTCCGCCAGCCGGCTCCGCCACCGCCGTGGGCCTGGTGGCCGTGGTGGCCGGCATGGTCGCGCCCATGGTGTCCGTGGTGCTCGTGCCGCTCGTGAGCGGCGTGCTGCCGGTCGGCCCGCTCCTGGTGCTCGTGCTGCTCGGGGTGTGCCATGTCGTCCTCCACGCGCCCCGGCGCCCCGTTCGGCGCCGCTTCCCTCGCTCCGTCGCTGTCGAACATATACCCCCCTGGGGTATCTGACAATCCCGTTCCGACGCCCTCTTCCCCTGTGCACCCGTCCGTGTTCCGATGAAGGGCATGGCAGACGAACGACGCGCGGGTTACGACGGAACGGGTGAGGGCGCGATCAGCCGGGACGGCTGCGCCGTCGAGGTGTGGAGCCGGCTCCCCGCGGGCGACGCCCCGGACGTGATCGAGGCCGCGGTGCCGCCCGGCGCGCGCATCCTCGAACTCGGTTGCGGCGTCGGCCGGATGACGCACCCGCTGACCGATCGCGGCTTCGCCGTGACGGCCGTGGACGAGTCCCCCGACATGCTGGCCCGGGTCCGTGCGGACGTCCGCACGGTGCGCAGCCGGATCGAGGAGCTGGACCTCGGCGAGCGCTTCGACGTCGTCGTGCTCGCCTCCTTCCTGGTGCACGCAGGTGACGTGACGGTCCGCCGGGGCCTGCTGGAGACCTGCCGCCGCCACGTCACCGAGGACGGCTGCGTACTGGTGCAGCGCGAGGGCGAGGACTGGCACCGGAACGTGCCGCGGGAGAGCGCCATCGGCCCGGACGCCCGGGCCCGGCTGGTCTCGGCCACACCGGTCGGCGACGGCGTCAACTCCGTGCGCTTCGAGTACGTTTTCCCGGACGGCACCTGGACGCAGACCTTCCTGTCCCGCCCGCTCGACACGGAGGCGTTCGAGCGGGCGCTCGCGGAGGCCGACCTGGTGGTCGAGCGCTACCTGACCGCGGACCGCACCTGGGTCCGGGCCCGGCCGGTGCTCTAGGACGCGTCAGACACGCCCTGGACCCAACTCCGGGCGGGTTCCGGAGCGGCGGCGGGCTTGTGCGCAAAGCAGCGACAAAGGGTGAACAAAGAACCGTCACCTTCACCCCGTACCATCAGCCGCGCGCCGGGCTCGCGCGCGGCCCGCGGGCCGGGCGGGGCACGGCGGCCCCGCATGCCCTTCCGACCCGCAAGGACCCGCCCATGCCGCCCCTGTCCCACGCCCGACGGATATCCCCGGCGGGTGCCCGGTGATCGACTGGTTCCACGGGGCCGTCCTCGGCCTGATCCAGGGGCTCACCGAGTTCCTGCCGATCTCCTCCAGTGCCCACCTGCGGGTCTTCTCCGCCCTGTTGGGCTGGGACGACCCGGGCGCGGCCTTCACGGCCGTCACCCAGCTCGGCACCGAGACGGCGGTGCTGATCTACTTCCGCCGGGACATCGCCTCGATCATCAAGACCTGGTCGCTGTCCCTGTTCCGGCCGGCGCTGCGCTCGGACCCGGATGCGCGGATGGGCTGGTTCGTGATCATCGGCACCCTGCCGATCGGCATCCTGGGCAAGCTGTTCCAGGACACCATCGAGACCCACCTGCGCGACCTGCGGATCATCGGCACCACCCTGATCGTCTTCGGCCTGGTCCTGGCCTTCGCCGACCGCACCCGGGCCGTCCGCCACGCCCGTCCGATCACCGACCTCACGCTGCCGCACGCGGGCATCTACGGCTTCGCCCAGGCGCTGGCGCTGATCCCGGGCGTGTCCCGCTCCGGCGGCACGATCAGCGCGGGCCTGCTGCTCGGCTACAGCCGGGAGGCGGCCGCCCGCTACTCGTTCCTGCTCGCCATCCCGGCGGTGCTCGCCTCCGGGGCGCTGGAGCTGTTCAAGATCGGTGAGGGTCCGGCGCCGGCCTGGGGGCCGACCATCCTGGCGACCGTGATCGCCTTCGTGGTCGGCTACGCGGCGATCGCCTGGTTCCTGAAGTACATCTCCAGCCACAGCTTCATGCCGTTCGTGGTCTACCGGGTCCTGCTCGGCGTCCTGATCATCGGACTGGTCATCGGAGGCGTGCTGACCCCGGACGCGGGCGCCGTGAAGTAGAACCGGATTTCAGTGCGAGGACCCGCGGAAACGAGTGGGCCGGGACACCGTGTCGGTGTCCCGGCCCACTGAACGTTGTGGGCCCGACCCTAACGCCCGAACTCCCGGGCGGCGGTCAGTCGGCCGCGCACGGCGGCGTGGACCTCGGCCTCCTCGGCCGGGTCGGCGGCGAGCCTGCGCAACCGCTCCAGCACACGCGCGTCGCCCGTGGTGGCGACGTGGCGCGCGGCGAGCTCGCGCGTGGACTCCTCGCAGTCCCAGAGGCACTCGACGGCGGGCCCCTCGGGGAAGTGCACGTCGGTCGCGGCCAGCGCCTGGGCGGCGCGTCCGCGCAGCTCGGAGGAGGCGGCCTCGCCGTAGATGTGGCGCAGGACCGGCACGGCGTCGGCGGCGGCCAGCCGCCCCGCACCGTCCACCAGCGACCCGAGCCCGGTACCGCTGACCCCGCGCACGGAGATCCAGTGGCGCAGCCCGGCCACCACCAGCGGCGCGTCGGCCGGCTCCCCGGCGTCGGCGAGCAGCTGGACGGCGGCCTCGCCGAGCGCGCTGTCGGCACCGCCGCTGGCCGGGTCGGCCCAGCGGCGGGCGTGGGCCAGCACGTCGGGGCCGCGCATCCGGCCGAGCAGTTCCAGCGCGGCCCGGACGATCCGGTCGTCCACGTCCGCGGCGGCGGCCTCGATGAGCCCGACGGCGGCCGGGTCGCGCTGCTCGACCAGGTGGCGCAGGGCGGCCCGGCGCGCGCCGGGCAGGCCGTCGCGCGCCGCTTCCAGCAGCAGCGGGCGGTCCTCGGGCCGGACCACGGCGGTCAGGCAGCGGGCGGCGGCGGCGGCGCGGCGGTCCACCGCGTCGGGGCCGGACGGTGCGTCGCTGCCGCGTGCGGGCTCCCCACGGCCGTCGGGGCGGCCGAGGAAGGCACCGACCCCGAGGCCGCCGAGCTCGCCCTGGTCGGCCCAGGCCAGCACGTCGGCGGTGGACCAGCCGGGGGTGACGCCGCTGCGGTTGATCTGTCGCTGCCACAGGTCGAAGGGTGACTGCTCGCTGGCCGCGGCCACTCTGGGGTGGTAGGCCGCCCACAGCCGCCAGGGCCGGGGCTCGTACGCGTTGCGGATGAACTCGCGCAGCTCGGCGTCGCCCTCGGGGCCCGGCGCGAAGTGGTCCAGGACGGCGGTGCCGAGCAGCAGCAGGCCGCGGTCGTCGTCCCGCAGGGCGAGCTCGTCGAGGGCCCAGGACCAGTTGGCACCGGTGGCGGCGTACTCGCGCAGCATCAGCAGCGCGTCGCGCCGGCCGTACGCGGCGAGGTGGCCCAGGACGGAAAGGGCGAGGCCGGTGCGGCTCTCGTCGTCGGTGACCAGGTCCTCGGCGGAGTGGAGGTGGTCCTCGATGCCTTCGAGGGGGGCTTCCAGGTCCATGTAGATGCGGGCGTAGTAGAGGGAGCGGCTCTCGACCTGCCAGTCGGCTCGCGGGTCCCTGGTGACGCACTCCTCCAGCGCGGCGATGGCCTCGGCACGGTCGGCGGCCAGCGCGTGGAGCTGCCCGTCACCACGGCCTCGCTGAAGGAGGCCTAGGAGGCTGGCACTGGGTGCTATCACTGGCTCGAACATGAGGTCAGCATCCGTTGCGGCGGTCGGAGTGGCAACGGGATTTCCGTCGCCGGGGTCTCTGGTCGGTACTGCGGTGGGCGCCCGGGCGCCGGAATCACCGAAGGTTACCGCCTCGGGCCCCGGTCCGCACACAGGGCGACGAAGGCTCCGGCCACAGTGGCATATGCCAGAGGAATTTTGCCTGCGTTCTGTCCAAATCGCCCGCAAGGGTGACGACGCTGTGCGACAGTCTTCTCACTGTCCGAACGGCCCGCACCCCACGGGCCGTACCCGAGCGATGGGTTCGCCATGAACATGCCCTTAGGCGCCACCCGCCCGCCGGGAGCCGCCGCGGTGGACGGCGCCCCGACGGGCGGGAGCGGCACGGTGCACGGCACCGCGGCGGACGTTCCCGGCACCGCGGGCGGAAACGGTGCCGGCGACGGCACGGGCGACGCCGGCAGCGGAACGGACGGCAGAGTGGACGGCACCGCGCAGGAGCCGTCCGGCCGCTACCTGGACAACGGCGGCGGCCACGGCGCGATCGACGACGGTCCGCTCGGCTCCGCCGCATGGGACCTGCTCACCGACGGGATCCACTGGAGCCCGGAGACCTACCTCCTCCTCGGCTGCGACCCGGACCACGGCCCGCTCAGCCTCGACCGGCTGCCCGACCGCCTCCCCGAAGCGGACCGGCCACTGCTGCGGCGGATGATGACCGACGCCCTGGTGCACGGCCGCAACGCCGCCGGCACCCTGCGGGTCCGCCGCCCCTGCGGACGGCACGACGGCGTCGAGTGCGCGAGCGAGCCCGTCCTCGGCACGGACGGCACCGTGGTCGCCCTGCACATGCTGCTCCGCCCGGCCCCGCCGCTCTGACTCCGACGGACGGGCGCCCGCGCCCCCGGGGCGCACCCGCCGGAGGCCACCCGGGAGCCCGTCAGGTCAGCCGCCGCCGGTTCTTGGCGTCCGCCGCCCGCAGCTCCCGGCCCAGTTCCTCCCGCAACTCGTCCACCACCGCCAGCCCCCGGTACTGCGCGGTCAGCCGGTACATCTCCCGCAGCCGGTCCCAGGTCCGGTGCGAGGAGTTCTGGCCGATCAGGTTCAGCACCATCTTGGCCTGGAACTGTGCCGCGTCCGGCTCCCCGGTGATCAGGTGCACCGACGCCAGGGTGATCCGGTCGAACAACGCCGAACGCAGCTGTCCGGTGCCCTCCCGCAGCGTGATCACCCGCTCCGCGTGCCGACGGGCCTCGGCGGCCGCCGCCGGGACGTGCTCCGACAGCGTGCGCAGCACCAGGGCCTGCATACCGCGCAGTTCGGCTTCGTCGAACACCTGCATCCACGAGGGCGGCGGCTCCGACGCCTCCTCGCCGAACAGGTCCTCGGCCTCCCCCAGCAGCCGGTAGGTGTCCTGGGAGTGCCCGATCGACGCGTGCGCCCACGCCTCGACGGTATTGAGCATGGCGCGCGTTCTGGGCAGCAGCCGCCCGCCGCCCGCCTTGGCCGCCGCCATCAGGTCGAGCGCGTCGTCGGCCCGGCCCAGGTGCACCATCTGCCGTGCGGCCCGGGAGATCGCCTCACCCGCCCGCGGCCGGTCGCCGGCCTCCTTGGCCGCGTCCGCCGCCATCATGAAGTACTTCTGGGCGGTGGGCTCCAGGCCCACGTCGTGCGACATCCAGCCCGCCAGCACCGCCAGGTTGGCCGCGACCAGCCACAGCCGCTGCTCGACCGCCGGTGCGTGCCGGTGCGTCAACAGCCCGCCGACCTCGTTCAGTTGGCCGACCACCGCCTTGCGCTGCAAGCCGCCGCCGCGGGCGGCGTCCCAGGCCCGGAACACCTGCACCGAGTGCTCCAGCGACTCCACCTCGTCGAACCCGACCGGGCCCGCGTCGTACACGTCCACCACCGGGTGCGCTCCGCTCCCGGTGACCACCTGTCGCGGCCCGGGGACGGACGCCGCGTACGCGACCGCTTCCCCTCCCAGCCAGCCCTTCAGCGAGTCGGCGATGACCGCCCCGGCCGTGAGCGCGGCTCCGGCGCCCACCAATCCACGTCGGTTCAGCATGAGGTCCATTCCCGTGAACTCGGTGAGGACCGCGGCTGTTCGATCCGGCGACCACGGGACTGCTCCGGACGTGTCCGCTCCGGACCTGGTGGGCCGGTGTCGTTCCAGACCGAGGTCCTCAGTGGTGACGACACGGCCGAGCCGCTCCGTGAACACGGCCGCCAGCACCCTCGGCACCGGATCGCGCGGGATCTCCCCCTGCTCGATCCAACGCCGTACCCTCGACGTGTCGGTGGACAGCTGCAGCTGACCCATCGCGGCACCCCGACGGTTGACCAGCCGCGCCAGCTCGCCCTTCGACCATCCGGTCAGGACGAACAGATCGGCCAGTCGGGTGTTGGGTTCCCTGCTCAATGAAGCCCCCAGGTTCCTCGGCTGATCCGAGGCTAGAGGCTCGGGCAAGTGCCGGGCGAGCATTCGCCACCGTTCGCCAGGGCCCGCCAGACTACTAAGCCAGTGCCCGACGGGTGTGTTGTAGGGGTGCGCCACCTCGCCCCCCGGGTCGGGCGGCGTCCCACCAGCGTCGGGGCTGTCCCCCGACGGTGGCGCGGGGCGCTCCCGGTCCTCACCCGAGGGGGTGGCGCGGCCGGGTGGCGCGGGAGCGCCGGGCACGGCCACGGCAGTCCGGCCGACCGCATTCCCCAGGGTGCGGACGGCCGGAGCACCGCCGAACAGGGGTTCCCGACCCCGCGTCCGTGCCCGGCGCCCGCGCACCACCCCCCGCACGGCACGACGTACCGCACCACCCGACGTACCGAACCACCCGCAGGGCCGCCGTCGCGCCAGGAAGCACACGGCACCCGCCCTCCCCCGCCCCCGCGGGGCAACACCCGCCGACGGACCGGAAGGGACCACCCTCAGCCCATGTACTCCTCAGCGACGACCCCCACGCCCACCGCGACCCGCCCCGCGCTGCGCCCCCCCGCCGCAGCCGCCGGCCGCACCGGCCCGAGGGCGGTGCCCCCGGCGAGCCGTCCGGCGGCCCCGCGCGGCGCGGAGGGCCGGGCCACGGACACCCGGGTCGTCCCGACCGGCCGCACGGCGATGGGCCCCACCGGCCGTACCGCGCTGGGGCTGCGCGCCCCCGAGGCCGCCATGCCGGCCGGTGGCCGGATGCCGCTGGCCCGGCAGGCCGACGGCCAGGTGCTGCGGGCCCGGCGGCCCGGCCAGCCCGGCGGCGGCCCCGAGCGGATCGATCCCTCGGCGCTCCAGACCCCGGCGGTCCGGGCGGCGCTCGCCAGTGTCGCGCGGATATGTCCCGCGTTCACTCCGCGCCAGGTCCTGCGCGAGGGCAGCCGCCACATCCTGGTGGCGGGCACCATCGGGCGGGCTCCGGTGGTCGCCAAGTGCCTGGCGCCGCAGGCGGTGCGGAGTGAGTACTTCGAGCAGCTGGTGGCCGACTTCCACCACGAGGTCGCGGTCTACCGGGCGTTCGTCCGGCACCGCCCGCCGGTGCGGCTGCCCCGGCTGGTGGCGGCCGACCACGACCGGTGCGTGCTGGTCATGGAGCGCGTCCCCGGGCGCCCGGCCGCCCGCGAGCGCCACCCGGTCAACGCGCCCACCCCGGGCGAGGTGCGGGCGCTGCTCACCGCGGTCCGCACGCTGAACCTGTGGCGGCCGCCGACCGACGTCTTCCAGCCGCGCCTGGACTACCAGTTGGAGATCGCCCGCTACCACTCGGTGGGCCAGCTCACCGACCGGGACGCCGGCGACCTGCGCGGCCTGCTGCACGGCCTCGGCCACACCCCGCTCCAGCTCTGCCACGGCGACGCCCTGCTCAGCAACATGCTGCTGGCGCCGTCCGGCCCGGTGCTGGTCGACTGGGAGCAGGCCGGCTGGTACCTGCCCGGCTACGACCTGGCGGTGCTCTGGAGCGTCCTGTCCGGGGACACCGCGGCACGCCGCCAGATCAGCCAACTCGCCCAGAACGGCGGCACGATGGCCCGGGACGCGTTCCTGGTGAACCTGGTGCTGGTGCTCATGCGGGAGATCCGGCTGTACGACGTGCCGGGCGCCGGCGAGGAGCAGCGGATCATGATCCGCCGGCTCTACGACGACGCGGCGCTCGCCCGCCGCGCCGTCCGCGCCGCGGTCGGGACCCGCTGAGCCGCGGGGGTCCGACGCCCCACCGCCAAGCCCTGCCCTGCTCGCCCTGCTCGCCCCGCTGGTCGGCGCGGGCGGGGCTTGGCGGTGGGGTCCGGGCATCGCCGGGCGGAGGTCGGGGGCCTCTCCCGGCCGCCGGGCCGGGGGGCCCGTCGTGGCCCCGGGAACGACCGCCGGGCCCGGGCGCTACGGCCGGGTGCCCCGTTCCAGCGCGGCCCGTCCGACGGCCTCCAGGACGGTCTCGTCGGCGGCCAGGTGCACCCGGCTGCTGAGCACGTCCCGCAGGTAGCGCTCCAGCGGGTGACGCCGGCTCAGGCCGGGGTTGCCGGTGAGGGCGACGGCCTGCTGGACCACCGCCGTCGCGGCCCGGGTCGCCAGCAGGTGGGCCGGACCGGTCCGGGCGACCGCCTCCGGCTCGCCCCGGTCCACCCGGGCGGCCAGCCCCTCGACCAGCTCCTCGGCACCGATCAGCTGGGCCTCGATCTCGCCGAGGGCGGTCCGGTAGCGCGGCAGGGTGCCGAGCGGCTCGGTCAGGTTGGCCGGAGTGCGCTGGTTGAGGAAACGGATCAGCCAGGCCTCGGCGGCCCGGGCGACACCGATCGCCACCGCCGAGAGGGCCAGGTCGTGCCAGGCCAGGGAGAGTTCGGCCCCGGCGTCGACGTCCTGACGGGCCGTCCGGCGGCCGACGGTCAGGCCGAGCGCGAGGTCGGCCGGCACCCGGACCCCGTCCAGTACGACATCGTGGCTGGCGCTGGCCCGCAGGCCGAGCTGGTCCCAGGTCGGGTCGATCTCCAGGCCCTCGCTCTCGCCGCGGACCAGGAAGGTGCCGACCCTCGGCTCCTCCTCGTCGGTCCGCGCGGTGACCGCCATCCAGGCGAGCGCCTCGGCGCCGGTGCAGTACGTCTTCCGGCCCGTCAGCAGCCAGCCGTCGCCGTCCCGTCGGGCGACCGTGGCGGGCAGCTCGCCCACGACGGCCCCGGGCTCCGCCCGCAGGGTGTTGATCAGTACCGGGCCGCGCCGGGACTCGGTGAGCAGCCGCCGGTAGCCGGCCGTCGGCCAGTCGGCGCGGCGGGCCTGCTCGGCGTGCCGGAGCAGGGTGAAGGCGGTGACCACGGCCACCGAGGCGTCGCCGCGGCCGAGTTGGGACAGCACCCGGACGGTGTCGGCGAGCGTTCCGCCCGGACCGCCGTACCGCGCGGAGACGGTGAGGGTGAGCAGCCCGGCCTCGTGGACCGCCTCGATCCCCTGGTAGGGGAAGGTCGCGTCGCGGTCGTGCTCCTCGGCGCGGGCGGCCAGCAGGTCGACCACCCGGGGCAGCCCGGCGAGAGCGGCCTCGATCCCGGTGCGGTCGGGCACGGGGTCGGTGGAGGCGGACGCGGAAGCGGCGGGCGCGGTGGCGGACGCGGAAGCGGCGGGCGCGGTGGCGGAGGCGGAACGCGCCGGGCCGGCGGAACCGGTGGGTGTGGAACCGGTGGGCGTGGAACCGGTGGATTCGAGATGGCCGGAATCGGACCGGTCGGAATCCGCCGTTCGCGGGGCGGTCCGGGAACGGCGTCCGGCGGGAGCGTCCTCGGACGCACGATCGACGGTCGAACGGTTGACGGTGCGGGTCGTCATGATGCGGTGCCTCCGGGCGGCAGCGTGGGCTCGGCGAATGCGGGCGGCACGCCGTACGGGCGCGCGGTACCGACTGGCGGCCCCGGAGGCCGGCTCACGGCCCGCCCCCTGGTGTCGGCGCCGACCGGGCACCCGGTCGACCGCCCGCCGCCGGGGGACGAATCCCCCCTCAGCGGCCCGGACACGCCGCGCTGGCGGTGCGCCGCAGGTCCAGATGCCTGCGACGGGTCAGCAGCGGGAGACGGCACGGCATGTTCGCGACTGTACGAACCGTTGATCGATACCGTCAAGCAGCGTCCGCCCCCCGGGCGGGACCGGCCGGCCCCGCCGGGATCAGCCCTGCTGGAACATGTCCGCGGGGAGCGGCTTCAGCAGCTGATACAGGTCGTCCGAAATCGGTCGGTCCCAGGACGCGATGGTGACCAGGACGCCGTCGCTGCGGCCGAACTGGGCGCAGAACACGCGTTCCTCGCTGACCTTGACCTTCTTCACGATCAGCAGGTCGTCCCCGAGCATCACCGGGAAGTCCTCGGCCGAGACGAACTCGACCGGCTCGTCGTTCTCCAGCGCCGCGAGCAGCTGCCGCACCTCGAAGGGCACGTCGTCGCCGGTCTCCCGGGCGGGCGAACCCTCGGGGAGGTTGCCGATGAACATCGCCGGGCCTCTGCCGCCGAACAGGTCGTAGCGCAGGAAAATCCCCTGGCAGGAGCCGTCCGGGCCGGTCATCATGGCCGCACCGAAGTCACCGGGCCAGTCACCCGGGTCCATCGCGAGCACGTCGAAGTCCGGGCCGGCGGGCTGTCCGGAGCGACGGCGGAGAAAAGACATGGGAACATCGTACGTGTCCGGCAGACCACGCTCGCGAGGTGGGTGGGGCGCCGCCGGGGGACGAGCGGGAGATCGACGCTCAGAGACCAATGTTGACTCTGAGCAACCGTCCGGGCTACGTTCGGTTCAGCACGACAGCCGTTCTGGGTTTCACCCTTCGGGGGGACGGCATGTCGCAACGCGGCCCTACACGCGTTTCCCTCACTGTGCACTTGTCGTGCCGAACCGCCGAGCACCCAGCTTCGTCGTCGCACACTGCACGAACACACAAGCCAACAGTTCCATGCATCACAAGCCAGATCCGCGGGGCCCCGGCCCGTCGCTCCCGTGGATCTGCTCGGGACGCCGCCGCGTGGGGGCGTGCGGGTCCCGAGCATCGGTGCCGTCATCCGAGTCGCTCTCGGCGTCGGCGCCAACCTCCCGGCGACTGCCGGCCCCTCATGGGGCCGGGACCGGCCGACGCACCCCGGTGCGCAGGGGATGACTGGGAGGATGGCCTGGCAGTAGTGCCGGGCCGCACAGCAGGCGCCGTGTCTGGCCGCGTGGGGGCGGTGGGCACGGCGTCTGCCCGTGCTCATACTCTGAGCTGCGTTTGTCTAACAGTCAACAGAAATTCTGACGGGGCACGCTCAATGGATCATCACTTGTGATGTTCGGACCCGAAAGATCGTCTGCGGAGCGGACCCCCGTCGATCGGGGGTCCGCTCCCGCTGTGAACCGCCCGGCGCGCCGCCTCAGGTGAGGTCGAACTCGCCGTCCCGGGCGCCGAGCACGAAGGCCCGCCACTCGCCCGGCGTGAAGACCAGGACCGGCCCGTCCTCCTGACGGCCGTCCCGCATCCCGATGTAGCCGTCCACGAAGGCGATCTGCACGTCCCCGACGCCCTGACTGCTGCACAGCCACTCCGCCCCGGTGAAGTCCACCCTGGGCTTCCCGTTCGGCGCCAACTCCGGCCGCGCCACGCCGGCCTCCGTATTCGTCCCGCTGCTGGATCCCACTGACCGATCTCCTCCCGACGGCGTTCCGGAACCAGCCTAGCCACACCGCCCGGCCCCGGTCAGCGGGTTGACGAGGACTCCTCCGGGCGGGGACGGACACCGCCGGAGGACGGGTCGAGGCGTGTCCCGACCGGCGGGGGCGGCGGGCAGCTGCCAGAGTGCTGCCAGGGCGCCGCCCGACCGCCCTGCCGGCCCGCGCCACTCGAACGATTCGGCCACCGGTCCGGACGCCGATCCGTTCACCGGCCCCGCCCACCGGTCCGCCCGACGACCCGCCCACTGACCCGCCCAACGATCCATCCACCGGTCCACCCAACGATCCGCTCAAGGGAGCAGCCGATGAGCCGCCGGGACGGCACCCGCGCCGACGTCATCCCCATCTCCGACGCCCCTTCGGCCCACCCCCCGGCACCCCGTACGCCCCCCTCGCCCACCTCGTTGCCCCGGCCGACCCCCGCCCGGCCCGCCGTGCACGGGCGGGTCGGGATCGTCCTGGTCTCGCACAGCCAGGAACTGGCCACCGCCGTGCGTTCCCTCGCGCTCGCGTTGACCGGATCCGACTCCCCCGCACCGGTCGCCGCCACCGGGGGCGACCCGTCTGACGGACCGGGCATCAGCGCCGTCCTGGTGGCCGCCGCGACCCGACGGGTGGACCAGGGCCACGGCGTGGTGGTGCTCGCCGACCTGGGCGGGGCGGTCACCACCGTCCGCGCGCTGCTGTCCGACGCGGACGAGCACGGACTGCCGTTCCCCGTCAGGTTCGCCAACGCCCCGTTCGTCGAGGGCGCGGTGGCCGCCACCGCGACCGCCACGGCGGGCGGGGACCTGGCCGCGGTATTGGACGCGGCGGAGGAGGCCTACCGGCAGTACAAGGGCTGACCTCGCCCGGGCGGGGCCCGGTGGGTCGGGCGGGCGCGTGCAGCCTCGGCGGGTGCGGCAGGCTCGGCGGGTGCGGCAGGCTCGGCGGGTGCGGCAGGCTCGGCGGGTGCGGCGGACGCGGCTCGCCCGGCGGGCGCCCCTGGTGCGGCGGCCGCGACGGGCACGGCCGGTGGGCCGCTCGGGCTCAGGGGCGTTCCTTGCCCTCCCAGGTGAAGACCGCCGGCCCCTCGCACTCCAGCGCGTGGCGCAGCCGTTCGTGCTCGGTCTCGATCATCGGCGGCAGCTCGTCCAGCCCGAACCAGCCGACGTCCAGCGACTCGTCGTCGTTCACCCGCGCCTCGCCGCCGACCGCGCGGCAGCGGAAGGTCAGCACCAGGTACTGCGTCACATCGCCGTTCGGGTACGTGACCTGCGGCGAGACCGTGACGGAGGCGAGCAGCTCGGGCACGACCACCACCCCGGTCTCCTCCTCGCACTCGCGCACCACGCCGTCTGCCGGCTGCTCGCCCGGGTCGAGGATGCCGCCGACCGGCGCCCACCGGCCGTCGTCGGCCCGGCGAGCCAGCAGCACCCGGTCGCGTTCGTCCAGCACGACGGCGACGACGGCGCTGAGCCAGAGCGGACGGGTACCCACGATGGCGCGGAGTTCGGCGAGGAAAGGGGGAATGGCCATGAACCGCAGCCTATCGGGGCGGTTCCGGGCCGACCCGGTGCGCCCGGCCGGTGTCGGGCCGCAGCAGGGCGAGCACGGTGAGCCCGAGGATGTGCAGGTCGAGCCCGAGCGAGCGGTGCTCGACGTACCAGAGGTCGAGTTCGGCCCACTCGGGACGGCTGAGCGGGCGGGGCGTCCGGCCGCGGTCCAGGGCGTGCAGCTGGGCCCAGCCGGTGAGGCCGGGCCGCACCACGAGTCGGCCGCGCTCTCGCCGGGAGTAGCCCACGACCTGGACGGGGCTGGCCGGCCGGGGACCGATCACCCCCATCTCGCCGCGCACCACGTTCCACAGCCGGGGCAGCTCGTCCAGGCCGGTGCGGCGCAACAGGGTGGTGAGCCGACCGTCCCCGCCGGTCCGGAAGCGCAGGATCTGGAACTCGCGGCCGTGCCGTCCGGTCCGCGTCTGCCGCTGGAGCACCGGGCCGCCGGCGGAGCAGCGGAGCAGGACGGCGATCAGCAGGGCCAGCGGCAGCGCGACGATCGCGGCCAGGGCGGCGACGGCGAGGTCGCCGGCGCGTCTCATGAGGCGGCCACGGCACGATCCGGTCTGGCGCCCATCGCTCCCCCTCCGCGGCGCTTCGAGTCGAGTCGGAAGAACGCATTCACAGTAGAGGCGGGATGAAGCCGTTGTCCGGGAATGGTGAAAGAAGAGGGCCCAAGATTGTCAGACTGGACGATATTCAGTCGGTCTGACCAATTTCGCTCGATCGGTCGTTTCGAAATGCCGAGAGCGATCGACATAACGGGTGGGGGCGACGCCCGGACGGAACCCGCCTGCCGTACGACCGGCACCCCGGCCGGGAGCCGTCAGAGCACGGCGCGGCGGCGGTCGCGGAACACGCCGAACGCGATCCGGCCCAGCAGCAGGACGCCGGCGGCCAGACAGCCGGCCACCGCCATCGCCCAGGCCGGCCCGTCACTGTCCGGCACGAACACGGCCACGGCGATGCCGAGCACCAGGCAGGCCAGGCCCACCACGGCCAGCGGGAGCTGGTGGGTGACCAGCGCTCCGCCACTGCACGCGCGAGCCATTCGGGAGGCCCCGTGGAGATGGAAGGGGTCACGGTCCGCATCTGCCATGAGCCCAAGGTACCCCGGGGCGGGGCGAGCGGCAGCCCGCAGGGAGTGAAGGGTCGAACACCCTCTGCGACCGGAGAATCCGGGCTGGTCAGGGGCCCACCGAGATCGCCGCGAGGTGTGTCCGAGACGTCGGCGCGGGCATTCCGGCTCCACAATCAGTCCACGAAAAATCCTCGTCCCCCCGGTACAACCATCGGTCCGGTACAGCGGTCTCAATGGCATTGAGTGATCCAGGAGCCGTTCGAGGGTGGGCGTGAACCCCCACCGAGAACAGGAATATCCAGGAGCGGAGCCGCCGCCCCTGGAGTCGGAGGCCGGGCTCCGTCCTCCGGCGGTACCGCCACGCCGCTCGGCGAACGAGGGGGAACCGTGCCGCAGTCCCAGTCCAGTACATCGATCTCCATGGCCCGCGCCCGGCCGGCACCCGGCCTGCGCGCGCTGCCCCCGCCCACCGGACGGCCCGCCGACCGGCGCGACATCGGCCGGCCCACCGACCGCCCGGCCGCCGACCGCCTGCACGGCGGGCTGCTCCACGGCGAACTCCTGCACGACGAACTCCTGCGCAGTGAGCTTCTGCGCAGTGAGCTTCTTCACGACGACCATCGACACGGCGAGCCTCGGCATCGCGAGCCTCGGCCCGGCGGACACCGGGATGTCGGACACCGGGATGCCGGGCACCGGGACGGCGGGGGCCGTCACGGCGGGCACCGGGACGGCGGGGGCCGTCACCGGGCGGCCGGCGGCACGGAACAGCAGGACGCTCGGGGCGAATGGCTGCGGTTCGCCCCCGTCCAGCCGCTGTTCCGGGCCCTGGCCGCCCAGCGACTCGCCGTGCTCGCCTACCACGGGGTGACCGACCACCACTCCTTCGGCGCCCAGCTCGACCGGCTCCAGCGGCTCGCGACACCCGTCTCGCTCGGCGCGGTCCTCCAGGCCGTCACCGAGCGGCGGCCGCTGCCGCCCAGGAGCGTCCTGGTCACCTTCGACGACGCCGACCGGAGCGTGCTCACCCACGCCCTGCCGGCCCTCGACGCCCGGGGCATTCCGGCCACCGCGTTCGTCATCTCGGAGCTCATCGGCACCGAGCGGCCGTTCTGGTGGCACGAGGCCGACTTCCTGGCCCGGCACGGGGGCCGGGCCCGCTCGCTCGACTGCGGACACCCGTCCCAACTGCTCCGGCGACTCAAGGCCATGCCGGACCCGGACCGCCGGCGCAGCCTGCACGAGCTGCGGGTCAGCGCCGACCGCCGGCCGCCCCGCCAGGAGCAGCTGACCCCGGCCGACCTGCTCGCCCTGCGGGACGGGGGCGTCGCCATCGGCAACCACACCCAGGGGCACCCGTGCCTCGGGCGCTGCGACGACGACACCGTGCGCACCGAGATCACCGGTGCCCACGAGGCCCTCACCCACTGGCTGGGCGAACCACCGATCGCCTTCGCCTACCCGGACGGCGGCCACGACGTCCGTGCTGAAACCGTTCTGCAGGAGCTCGGCTACCGCCTCGGCTTCCTCTCCGACCACCGCCTGGGCCCCCGGCTCCCCTCCCATCCCCTCCAGATCAGCCGCCTCCAGGTCGACTCCACCACCAGCACCCGCCGCTTCGACACCATCCTGTCCGGCCTGGAACCCGCCTACCGCCGCTGGCGCCGTCAGGCCGTCGCCTAACGGGGGGCAGCAGGCCCCCACCTGCGCGCAGGAAGTCGGCTCGGCCTCCTCCCCCCCCCCCCCCGCTGGCCCCTGACGGCGGACCACCTACCGCGGCCCCCCCCCCCCCCCCCGCGCCGAATAACCCCGGCCCCGCCGACTTCCTGCGCGCGCACCACTACCGGTCCGCTCGCCCCTCAGGCACCGGAGGTGCCGCCCAGGCACGGCCGCCGCACCCCGCCCGGCCTCCCGCAATCCACGCACCGGAAAATCGGCCGCGCCGACTTTTCGATTCCAAGATCATGTGAGCGACGAGCCGGTCCGAGCCATCACCCCCGCGTGAGAAGTCGACCAGATCGACTTCTCACGCACTCACCCCGCCGAAGCCGCGCGCCCCCAGGAATGCCGACCCCGCCGACTTCCCGCACGCCCAAAGTTGGCCCCGCGCCAAAATCCGGCCAGCCCGACTCCCCCACACTCCACGACCGAATCTATGCGCGTAGAGGCCACTCGAAGCCGCCCCCGCGCACAGCAGCTCGGCATGAGAAGTCGGCCTGGCCGACTTCCTGCGCACGGGGAGGGCCTGGGCTGGCGATCGGAAGCCCGCAAGCCGCCCGGCAGCGGAGCCGCAGCCACCGCAGCGCGGCGCGGCGCAGCACAGGAAGTCGGCCCGGTCGACTTCTCGCGCTGCGCCGCCACCGAGAGAGCCCGCACGCGGCAGATCCACGCATCCCGATCCTGCGGCCCGCCTCGCCACCGAGAGAGGCGAAGCCTCAGCGAAGCAGGCGCCGCGCGAGAAGTCGGCCGAGTCGACTTCCTGCGCACCAGGGGCCCCGGTCGTGCAACCAGCAGGCCGCACGACTACGAGGCGGCGGAGCCATAGCGCCCCGAACACGACGCAGAAAGTCGACCAGATCGACCTCTCGCGCGCCGGCCGTGCCCACAGGAGCCGGAGGACCACCCTTTCAACGCGGCAGATGAAGCGAGCCCGGCATGAGAAGTCGGCCAGGCTGACTTCCTGCGCACGGGAGATCCACGCACCAAAGTCCTCCGGCCTGCGGCCGGCCATGCCGGGAGAGGTGAAGCCCACCCGAGCGAACGCCGCGTGAGAAGTCGGCCCGGTCGACTTCTCACGCACCGGGCGCGCTCGGGTGGGCGATCAGCAGGCCTCGGGGCGGCGGAGCCGTGGCGCCCGGACACGGAGCTGGAAGTCGACCGGATCGACCTCCCACGCGCCAGGAATCGGGAGAAGCCGACTCTATGCGCGTAGATCCATGTAGGTGCGAGGCGGGCACCACTGCGCGAGAAGTCGGAGGGGTCGACTTTCGGTGCGCCGGCGGGGCGCGGTGCGAGGCGGTCGTGCGTGAGAAGTCGGCCCGGTCGACTTCTCACGCACCGGGCGCGCTCGGGTGGGCGATCAGCAGGCCTCGGGGCGGCGGAGCCGTGGCGCCCGAGCGCGGAGCGGGAAGTCGACCGGATCGACTTCCCGCGCGCGCTGCGTCGGTCGGCCGCTCGGGGTCAGCCGATGAGGGTGGCGAGGGCGTTGCCCTGGGGGTAGAGGGCGGCGACCGGGGGGAGGTTGGCGGGGGCGCCGGCGTGGAGGACGGTGAGGGTGCCGCCGCCCGTCCTGGTGGGGTCGGCGACGCGGCGGAGGGCCTGGGCGGCCACGGCGTCGGCGGAGCCGTGCAGGGTGAGCCCCGGCGAGGCGGTCGGGGCGACGGCGGCGCGGATGCGGTCGTCGACGAGTTCGTAGTGGGTGCAGCCGAGCACGATGACGTCGGTCCCGACCGGTGTCCGGGCGGCGGCGTCGGCGATGGCGGCGGTGATGGCCTCGTCGTCGCCGTGCTCGACCGCGTCCGCGAGGCCCGGGCAGGCGACCTCGGTGACGTCCGCCGAACCGCCGAAGTCGCGGATCAGCCCGCGCTGGTAGTCGCTGCCGGTGGTGGCCGGGGTGGCCCAGATGGCGACCCGGCCGCCCTGCGCGGCGGCGGGCTTGATCGCCGGGACGGTGCCGATCACCGGAAGCCCGGGCTCCAGCTCGGCCCGCAGGGTGGCGAGCGCGTGCACGGAGGCGGTGTTGCAGGCGATCACCAGCGCGTCGGGTTCGAGCGCGGCGGCGGCCCGGCAGCAGCCGAGGGCCAGCTCCGTGACCTCTTCCGGCGTACGCGGCCCCCACGGCATCGAGGCCGGGTTGGAAGAGAGCACCAGATCCACGTCCGGGCGCAGCTTCCGAAGGGCGGCGGCGGCGGCCAGCAGGCCGATTCCGGAGTCCATCAGTGCGATCTTCACGGGTCAAGACTTTAGTCGATGCGCCCGTCCGGCCCGGTTCTGCGGCAGACTGCCGGGGTGACCGTCCTGCTGTGGATCGCCGCGTTCTCCCTGCTGGTCTGGCTCTGGCTGGCGTGCTGCCACGGTTCGTTCTGGCGCACGGACGTACGGCTGCCGCCGCGTCGCCCGCCGGTCCGCTGGCCGCAGGTGGCGGTCGTGGTGCCGGCCCGGGACGAGGCCCTGGTGCTCCCGGCGAGCCTGCCGACGCTGCTCGCGCAGAAGTATCCGGGGCGGGCCCGGGTGTTCCTGGTGGACGACCACAGTTCGGACGGAACCGGTGCCCTGGCGGCGGAGCTGCGGACGATCGACGGGCTGGAGCTGACCGTCACCACCCCTCCCCCGCTGCCGCCGGGCTGGACCGGCAAGCTGTGGGCGCTGCGGCACGGCGTGGCGCTGGCCGGGCCGGACGTCGAGTACCTGCTGCTGACGGACGCCGACATCGCGCACGGTCCGGATTCGCTGGCCGAGCTGGTGGCCGCCGCCGAGAGCAACGGGCTGGACCTGGTGTCGCAGATGGCCCGGCTGCGGGTGGAGACCGGCTGGGAGCGGCTGATCGTGCCGGCCTTCGTGTACTTCTTCGCCCAGCTGTACCCGTTCCGCCGGAGCAACCGTCCCGGTGCCCGGACGGCGGCCGCGGCCGGCGGCTGCTCGCTGGTGCGGCGCGAGGCGCTGGAGCGGGCGGGCGGGGTGGCGGCGATCCGGGGCGCGGTGATCGACGACGTGTCGCTGGCCCGGGCGGTGAAGTCCGCCGGCGGCCGGACCTGGCTGGGCCTGGCCGACGACGTGGACAGCGTGCGCCCGTACCCGCGGCTGGAGCAGCTGTGGCGGATGGTCTCGCGCAGCGCCTACGCCCAGCTCAGGCACTCGCCCGTGCTGCTTCTCGGGACGGTGCTGGGGCTGGCGCTGGTCTATCTGGTGCCTCCGGTGGCGACGGTGGCCGGGCTGGTGGGCGGGGTGCCGGCGGTGGCGGCCGCGGGCGGGGCGGCGTGGGCGCTGATGGCGGGCACGTACCTGCCGATGGTCCGGTACTACGGGCAGCCGGCCGCGGCCGTGCTGCTGTTGCCGTTCACCGCGGGGCTGTACCTGCTGATGACGCTGGACTCGGCGGTGCAGCACTGGCGCGGCCGGGGCGCCGCGTGGAAGGGCCGGACGTACTCCCGGGCCTGAGAAGTCCCCTGTGCCGAACCCGCTGCGCGGTGGGCCGACCCGTTCCATACTGCTCGGATGGACCGTCAGCAGATCTCCCGCCTCGCCCATGCCCGCCACCCGGTCGCGGCCCCGCTGGCGGACGAGTCGGTGGCCCGGTTGCTGGACCGCGCGACGGCCGGGACGGAGCGGGGCCGGGCCCTGGACCTGGGCTGTGGTGAGGGCGCCTGGCTGCTCCGGACGCTGGCCGCCCGTCCGGACTGGCGGGCGGTGGGCGTGGACCTGGACGCGGCCGCGCTGACCCGGGCCCGGGAGACCGCGACCGCGCTCGGCGTGGTTCGCCGGATCGGCCTGCACCACGTGGACGTACGGGAGTTCAGCTCGCTGGAGCCGTTCGACGTGGTGCTGTGCGTCGGCGCCACCCACGCGTTCGGCGGTCTGCTGCCGACGCTCGCCGCGGCCCGCGAACTCCTGGCCCCGGGCGGCCGGTTGCTGGTCGGCGAAGGGTTCTGGCAGTGCGAGCCGTCGCAGCCGGCGCTGGACGGGCTGGGCGCCGTCCGGGAGGACTTCGCGGATCTGGCGACGACCACCGACCGGGTCCTCGCGGACGGCTGGACGCCGGTGTTCGGTCACGTCAGCTCCGAACAGGAGTGGGACGACTACGAGTTCTCCTGGACGGGCTCGCTGGCCGAGTGGGCAATGGATCACCCGGGCCACCCGGACGCGGCGGCCGCCCGCGAGGCCGCGGACCGGCACCGCACCGAGTGGCTGCACGGCTACCGGGGGACGCTCGGCTTCGTCACGTACCTGCTGCGCCGCGACTGACGACGGACGACTGCCGCGACTGAGGTGACCGGAGCGACCGCGACGGCCGAAGCCGCGGCAGTCGTCCGGCCCCGTTGGAGCGGCCGGGTTCCCGCCGCCCCGGCGATCGGCTACTTCGGGATCCGCGCGAGGAAGTCGTCGATCAGCGGGGCGATTTCGGGCAGCTTCTCCTCCAGGGCGAAGTGCCCGGTGTCGAACAGGTGCAGCTCGGCCCCGGGCAGGTCGCGCAGGTAGGCGCGGGCTCCGGCTTCGGTGAAGAACGGGTCGCCCAGGCCCCAGAGCACCAGAGCGGGCGGCTGGTCGGCGCGCAGCCAGGCCTGCCAGTCGGGGTAGAGCTCGACGTTGGAGAAGTAGTCGAGGGCGAGTTCGACCTGGATGTCCTTGCGGCCGGGCAGGTCGAGGAAGTGCTGGTCGAGCGTCCAGCCGTCGGGGGCGATCAGGCTCGGGTCGCCCGTGCCGCCCTCGTACTGGTCGCGGGTGACGTCCGGGGTGAGGATCGAGCGGGCGGCCTGCTCGGCACCCGGCACGCCGCGCTTGTTGGCGATGAACTCCCGCGCCTGGTCGGAGAGTCCCTCCTCGTAGGCGTTGCCGTTCTGGACCACCAGTCCGGTGATCCACTCCGGGTGCCGGGTGGCCAGGCGCAGGCCGACGGGGGCGCCGAAGTCGAAGACGTACAGCGCGAAGCGGTCCAGGCCGAGGGCGAGGCAGAACCCCTCGATCACCTCGGCGAGGCTGTCGAAGCGGTACGTGAAGGTGCCGGGCGCGGGGCTGTCGCTGTGGCCGAAGCCGGGGTAGTCGGGGGCTATCAGGCGGTAGCGGGTGCCGAGCGCGTCGAGCAGCCGGGCGTACTGGTGGGAGGACGACGGGAAGCCGTGCAGCAGCAGGAGAACGGGCGCGTCGGCCGGGCCGGTTTCGCGGTAGAAGACGCGCAGGCCGTCGACGTCGACGTGGCGGTGGTGGA
The DNA here is from genome assembly GCF_042677365.1 of Kitasatospora sp. NPDC127116. Classification (NCBI taxonomy): domain Bacteria; kingdom Bacillati; phylum Actinomycetota; class Actinomycetes; order Kitasatosporales; family Streptomycetaceae; genus Kitasatospora; species Kitasatospora sp. NPDC127116. The sequence goes on along the minus strand of NZ_JBHXTL010000060.1, from coordinate 35,199 downwards.
TGTGCGGGATCGTCAGCTCGCTCATGCTAACCATTAAACAGCATTTGAATGGTTAGGCAAGGTCCTTGTCCGGCAAACCGCTTGCCGGACAAGGAACATGTGCGAGCTGATCCGATGTCACCGACGTGGCCGGGAGGGCCGGCTCAGTAGTGGTGCTGCCGCTCCTGCTGCACCAGGTGGTCGAGCACCTCGGGCATCGCCTCGACCCCGCCGGCCTGGGTCGGCGAGGTGCGGTACTCGCCCTGGACGACGACCGTCGGCAGCTCGTTGATGCCGTAGCGGGTGAAGGCGGCGGCGGCCTCGTCGACCGACCGGCCCACCGCGGCCGAGCGGTAGGCCCGGCCGAACGCCTGGGCGTCGACGCCGTTGCGCACGGCCCAGTCGGTGGCGGTGGCCTCGGTGGTGAGGTCGAGCCCCTCGTTGTGCACGGCGCGGAACACGCCCGCCTGGAGGCGGCCGACCAGGCCCAACCGGTCCAGCGCGTAGTACAGCCGGGCGTGGCCGCGTTGCACGGCCTCGTCCTGACTGCCGGGCCAGACGGCCGGGACGCGGCGCAGCACGACATCGGCGCGGTGCTTCTCCGCCCAGACCTGCAAAGGCTGTTCGAGCGCCTGGGAGTGGCCGCAGTCGTACCAGAAGAATTCGACCGCCTCGGTCCGGGCGCTCACGCGCACCGGTTGCGGGTGGTCGAGCTCGACGAACTTGGCACCCTCGGCGGGGGGTTGGTGGGACATCGCGCCGGCCTGGACGGGGGACGCGGCAATCCCGACGGCGACGGCGAGCAGGACGGTGGACCGCAGCAGCGACTTCGAGTTCACACCGGGCAGTGTGCTGGCGACGGTTCGCTACCGACCGGTTGCTGCGGCGCGAGCAGGGCCGGATTCGCTCGATCGGCGTACCAGGGCCCGCGCCCGTTGACGGGACGGACCACCCGACAGGGCCAACAGAACCGACGTGCTCGGCGGGCCCACGGGACCGGGGTGCGCGGCGGGTCAGCCGGCGGCCTCCGGGCCCGCCGTCCACACCTCGGCGACCAGGTGCTGCCAGGCGTCCACGACGGCACCCAGCTCGAAGTGCTCCAGCGCGTGCGCCCGGGCCGCCGCACCCAGGCCCGCCCGGTTGACCGCCAGCACCTTGCCCAGCGCCTCGGCGAGGGCGAGCGGGTCCCCGGGGGCGACCAGCGCGCCGGTCGCACCGTCCCGGACCACCTCGCGCACCCAGCCGACGTCAGTGGCCACGGCGGGCACCCCGGCGAGCGCCGCCTCGATCAGCGCGCCGGGCACGCCCTCGCTGTCACTGGTCAGCAGCAGCGCGTCGGCGGCGCGGTAGAGCGGGGCCGGGTCGGACAGCGGGCCGAGGAAGTGGGCGCGGGCGGCGGCCGGGTGGCGGGCCAGGGTCTCGCGCAGCGGCCCGTCCCCGGCGACGGCGAGCCGGACGTCGGGCAGTCGGTCGAGCACGTCGAGGGCGAGGTCGAGCCGCTTCTCGGGAGCTATCGCCCCGATCCAGGCGACCAGCAGCACGTCGGCCGGCAGGCCCAGCGCGTGCCGCGCGGCCCTCCGGTCGTCCCGGCCGTCGGCGGGCGGATAACTCTCCGCGGCACGGGAGTTGGGGATCACGTGGACCTTGCCCTCGGGCAGCCGGAACTGCTCCTCCAGAACGACGCGCGCCTCGTCGGTGAGGGTGGTGACGGCGGCCGCGCGGTGCATCAGCGCGCCGCCGCGCACCCGGCGCAGCCGGTTGGCGGTCCAGTAGCGCGGGTGGCCGACCGAGACGTAGACGAAGGGCGTACGGGTCCCGGCCAGGGCGAGGGCGCAGGCGGCCAGGGTGTCCGAGCCGTGGGCGAGCACCACGTCGGCGGCGCGCGAGGCGGCGCGCAGCGCCCGCAGGGTGCTCGGGTGCAGCCGCCCGGGGCCCAGCACGGCGGCGGAGCGCAGCCCGGAGGCGGCGGAGCAGTCCACGGCGGCCCGGCCGGCGGAGTCGGGGCCCCGGTCGGTGGAATCGGGGGACCGGCCCGCGGAATCGGAACCCCCGTCCCCGGAGCCGGAGTCGGGACCCGGGTCCGCGCAGTCCCGCCTCGACTCGACGGGGCCGGGGTGGACGGCCGGATGCGGGGCGAGGGCGCACAGCGCGGAGGACTGCCCCCGACGGCCCAGTTCCCGGTGGAGGTCGCGGGCGAAGTTCTGTGCGCCGCCACGGCGTGAGTCGCTGATCAGATGCAGGACACGCGGACGGTTTCCGGCCGGATCGGCCGACAAATGGTCGGGCATGGACCGACCTTGGCACAGTGCTCCGTCCGGTACATCCCCTTCGCGCAACCTGATGGTGGCCCATCCGCCCGCACTTGTACACCCGATGTGCGCCACGGGGCCGCCGTCGTGCGCCGGATGCGACCACTGTGCGCCCCGCCTCGCCCCCTGCCGCGCTCCGGTTCACCCCGTCGCGCCGGGTCGGCGCCGTCCCGGGTCGGCGCGTGCCGGTGTCACATGCGCTTTCGCACAGCGCGGTCGAGCCGGGTGTTCGACCGCCGAATGGCCGGTACGCGGAGCGCCCCCGCCCCGCCCGGCCGGTCGGGGCCGGGCGCCGCGGCGGTTACCCGATTCGGGTGAACGCGGTTGGACCTCGACCCGGGCCGCTCGGCAGGATGTCCGGCCGGGGGCGGCACCCGCCGTGCCGCCCCATCTCCCCCTTCCTCGTACGGATTTGGAGTCACCCGGTGTTCAAGGGATTCCGCAGCTTCCTGCTGCGCGGAAACGTGGTGGACCTCGCGGTCGGCATCGTGATCGGCGCGGCCTTCACCGCGGTCGTCACCGGGTTCGTCAGCGCCTTCCTCACCCCGCTGGTCGGCGTCGCGTCCGGTGCCGTCGGCGACTTCACCCAGAAGACCTTCGACGTGGCCGGCACCCGGTTCCCGTACGGCCTCTTCGTCAACGCGGTCATCGGCTTCGTGCTGACCGCGGCCGTCATCTACTTCGCCGTGGTGCTGCCGGTCGGCAAGCTCCAGGCCCGCTTCGAATCGGCCAAGCCCGCGCCGGCCTCGAAGGTGGACTGCCCGGAGTGCCTGAGCCCGATCCCGGCCGCCGCGACCCGGTGCTCCTTCTGCACCTCCGAGGTCGGCAAGCCGGCTCTGCCCGCGCAGGCCCAGGCGCTGCAGTCGCACTGACCGCCGGGGCCGGGCCGGCATCCGTCCGGCACCGGGCCGGAACCCGGGCGGCCCCTGGCCGCCGGCGCAGGTCACGGGCCAACGGCGCAGGTCACGGGCAGGTCGCAGGCCTGAATCGAACGCCCGGAGAACTGACGGGAATTTTATTCCCGAAACATTCACGAGCCTCCGCCGCCCCCACGGCGGGGGCTCGAATGCGCCCGCGCACGCCCCGTCCGGAAAAAGTTTCTCCGCAGGACCCCCGACCGTCCACCGGCCGGTCACCACAAGGCCTTCCGGCGAATCCGTCCGGCGACCGTTCGACCACTGACGGGGCGCCAAGGTTGTCCGGAACCGGACGCCGGAATGTCCGCCTTTACTACTTTCGAAACCTTTGTGCGAGCGAAGACTGTGTAAACACTCGAACTGCTCCCCCTCCCGCTCTCCTCAGCAGGCGCGTTGTGGGCTTACCGTATGGCCCATGACCTCGCCCCGCTCCTACGACGGAGTCGGCTACCCCTCTCCGTCCTTCTCCTCCGGCACGCCGATCTACGACAGCCTCGTGGCTGAGCGCGGCGTCCCCCAGATCGCGCCCATCAACGTGCCGGCCGCCCTGCCGCCTGCACTGTCGTCCGGTTACGGATCCGGCCCCGGCCAGTCCTACGAGAACCGCTACGGCAACGGGTACGAGAACGCCGGCAGCAACCTCCCCGCGCTGCCGCCCGCCCGCCTCGCCCTGGGCCCCGGCCCGAGCAGCGGTCCCTCCGCCGGCCCCGCCACGGCGTACATCCCCGCGCAGCCCGCGCCGGCGTACGCCGCTCCCCAGCCTCCGGTCCCCGGCTACGGCGCCCCCCAGCCGTACCAGCGACCGCAGCCCGGCGCCCCCGCCTTCGCCCAGGCCACCGGCGGCGGCTACCAGCCGACCGGCGGCCAGAGCTTCGGCGGCCAGAACACCTTCATCGGCGCCCAGGGCGGCCAGCAGACCTTCGGCGCGCAGCAGCCCGGCGGCCAGGGCGGTTTCGGCCAGGGCCAGCCCGCCGGTCCGCAGAGCTTCGGCGGCCAGCAGTCCTTCGGCGGGCCGGGCGCCGGCGGCCCCGGCCTCCAGGGTCAGGGCGGCGAGCAGTCCTTCGGCGGCGCCCAGCTGCGCCCGGCCATGGCGCCGGTCGCGCCGGTCCGCCCGATGCAGCCGCAGCGCCCGGGCCAGTACGGCGAGCCCGGCCAGTTCCAGGGCGGCTACCAGCCGCAGGGCCAGGGCTACTGAGCCACTGCCGCCCCGAGGCCGTCCCCCACACGGCCCGAACCCGCACCACCTGAGCACCACCCGGCGCCCCGTGCGCCGGGCGAACGGAGAAACGGGTCATCCACGGACCGCCCGGCACGCCCCCACGGCGTCCGGGCGGTCCGTGCGCGTCCGGGGTCCTTCCCTCCGGGCCGGGACCGGCTGGCAGGATGGGGGAATGCAGCTCACCGGACTCCACGTCTACCCCGTCAAGTCGATGTACCGCCTGAGCCCGGACACCGCCGTGGTCCAACCGTGGGGCCTGGCCGGAGACCGTCGCTGGATGCTCGCCGACGCGACCGGACGGTTCGTCAGCCAGCGCGAGAACGCGGCCCTCGGGCAGGTCCGCGCCGAACTGCTGCCCGAAGGGGCCCTCGGCCTGACCGCCCCGGACGGCTCCCGGATCGAGGTCATCGCCCCCGCCGTCGCGGCCGGCGACCCGCTCGCCGACGTCGAGGTCTGGGGCACTCGATTCCCCGCCGCCGAGGCCGACAAGGAGACGCACCAGTGGATCGCCGAGCACCTCGGCGACTACCGCCTGGTGCACCTGGACGACCCGCGCGCCCGGCCGGTCGACCCGGAGTACGGCCGGCCCGACGACAACGTCTCGATGGCCGACGGCTTCCCGCTGCTGCTCACCACCACCGCCTCCCTGGACCGGCTCAACGAGCTGATCGCCACCGAGAACCCGGACGGCCACGAGACCCTGCCGATGGAACGTTTCCGCCCGAACGTGGTGGTCGGCGGTGCCGAACCGTGGGCCGAGGACACCTGGAGCCGGATCCGGATCGGCTCGGTCACCTTCAAGGTGGTCAAGCCCTGCGGCCGCTGCGTGATCACCACCACCGACCAGGAGACCGGCGAGCGGCGCGGCAAGGAACCGCTGCGCACCCTGGCCCGGCACCACCGGCTGCTGCGCAAGGCCGCGTTCGGGCAGAACCTGATCCCCGAGCGGCCGGCCGGCGTCGAGGGCGACGCGCTCGGCACGCTGCGGCTGGGCGACGAGGTCGAGGTGCTGGAGGACGGGGCGCACTGGCCTGCCGACGGGCGCTGAGCGCGCGGGCGAGTGGGCGAGTGGGCGGGTGGGCGGGCGGCACCGGGATTCCGCGGGGCGGGCCGTGCCGACCGCCCGCGCCGACTGCCCGCGCCGGCCGCCGTTCCGACCTCCCGTTCCGACCTGCCGTTCCAACCTCCCGTGCGACTTCGCGAGCCGACCCGAGCGGAACCACCTCTGTGCGCGCTCGTTGAAACAAGTGGTCGGAACCTGTGGCGGCGCTGAACGCTACCGGTGTCCGCGCGACCGCGGGCGGCCGGACCACCCACGTGGGCGCGCTACGGTGGGCGGACGGCCCGCGCACCCCCGCGCGTACGGCCCGTTGATCGCCGGCTCGACGAAGGTGGGGACGACAGACCGTCATGGCTGAGCACAGGGTCCGAGTCACCCAGGACAGCGCATCCCGCTGGCGTCGCCGCGCGGGAGAGTACGACACACTCGCGGAGGCCCTCGCCGCCGCCGAACCCGGCGACACCGTGACCGTCCGTCCGGGCACCTTCCGGGAGAACGTGCTCCTGGACAAGCCCGTGACGCTCGTCCCGGCCCAGGGCCCGGGGACGGTCCGGATCGACCCGCCCTCCGGCGTGGCGCTCACCGTGACCGCCGCCGCAACCGTACGCGACCTGGTCGTCGAGGGCGGCGACAGCTCCACCCCCGCCGTCCTGGTCACCGGACCGGAGGCGACACCCTCCTTCAGCGGCTGCCGGATCGAGACCCGCTCGGCCACCGGGATCGAGATCACCGACGGCGCCCGGCCGACCCTGCGCGGCTGCGTGGTCACCAACCCGGGCGGACTCGGGCTGCGGCTGCGCGGCGCGAACACCGCCGCCGCCTTCGAGGACTGCGAGGTCGCCGCCGCCGGCCAGGCCGGACTGGCGGTCCTCGGCGGCGCCACCGCGGCCCTGGACCGCTGCCGTGTCCACCACGCCTCCGGCGCCGGCGTCCTGCTCTCCGACCCCGGCAGCGCGGCCGAGCTGACCGGCTGCGAGATCTACGAGATCCGCGGCAGCGGTGTGCAGGCCGAGGCGCAGGCGGGCGGGCGGCTGGTCGACTGCGAGATCCACCGGGTCACCGGCAACGGCCTGACCCTGGACGGCGAGGCCGAGCTGGTGCTCACCGGCTGCCGGGTGCACGACCTGCCGGAGAACGGCGCCGACCTGCGCGGACGCGCCCGGCTGAGCCTCGCGAACAGCACCGTCCGGGACTTCGGGCGCGGAGCGCTGTCGGTCTGGGACCAGGGCACCGAGGCCGTCGCCGAGTCCTGCCAGATCCACAGCTCGACCGGCGAGTACCCGGCACTGTGGGTCAGCGACGGCGCCCGGCTGACCCTCACCGACTGCTCGCTGCACGACCTGCCGGACGCCCTGTTCGTCCTCGACCGGGACTCCGCCGCCACCGCCGAGGGCTGCTCGTTCAGCCGGATCCGCAGTTCGGCGGTCTCGGTCAGCGGCGGGGCCACCGTCTCCCTCGCCTCCTGCCGGGTGCAGGAGGCGGGCACCGGGCTCTGGTTCCGCGACCACGGCAGCGGCGGACTCCTCACCGACTGCGAGATCTCCGACGTGGCCACCGGCGTGATCGTCACCAAGGGCGCCGACCCGGTGCTGCGCGACTGCACCGTACGGGCCAGCACGGACGCCGGGGTGTACGTCTCGGCGCAGGGGCGGGGCACCTTCGAGGACTGCCGGGTCTCCCAGGGCAAGGGCTTCGGCTTCCACATCATCGACGGCTGCCGGACCCAGCTCATCCGGTGCCGGGCCGAGCACAACCAGCGGACCGGGTTCGAGTTCTCCGAACCGGGGCCGGTCACGGAGGGGTGCATCTCGGACGACGTCGCGGCCGCTCCGGCGCCGGCCGCCCCCGCCGCCCCCGGTGGCGGTGCGGGACCGGGGCCCGGGCGCGGGTCCGGACCGGCGTCCGGGCGCGGGCCGGGGCTGGGCTCGTCCTTCGGACCACCCGACGTACCGGCGCCGCGCACGGCCCAACTGGCCTCGGTGGCACCGGTGCTGGCACCGCCCGCGGGCGGCTCGGCGACCATCTCGCCGATCCCGGACTGCCGGCCGGCCGAGGAAGCGCTCGCCGAGCTGGACTCCCTGGTCGGACTGGCCACGGTCAAGCAGGAGGTGCGCACGCTGATCGACCTGATCTCGGTCGGCCGTCGCCGCCGCCAGGCCGGACTCAAGGCGCCCTCGCTGCGCCGGCACCTGGTCTTCACCGGGGCACCGGGCACCGGCAAGACCACCGTCGCCCGGCTCTACGGCGAGATCCTCGCCTCGCTCGGGGTGCTCCAGCGCGGGCACCTGGTCGAGGTGGCCCGGGTGGACCTGGTCGGCGAGCACATCGGCTCCACCGCGATCCGCACCGCGGCCGCCTTCGACCGGGCACGCGGCGGGGTGCTCTTCATCGACGAGGCGTACGCGCTCGCACCCGAGGACGGGGCACGGGACTTCGGGCGCGAGGCGATCGACACCCTGGTCAAGCTGATGGAGGACCACCGGGACGAGGTGGTCGTCATCGTGGCGGGCTACACCGCCGAGATGGAGCGCTTCCTCTCCGCCAACCCCGGTGTCTCCTCCCGCTTCTCCCGCACCATCGGTTTCCCCGACTACACGGCGGACGAACTGCTGGAGATCGCCAGGGCGCAGTGCGCCGAACACGAGTACGCGCTCTCCGAGGACACGGAGAAGTCGCTGCTGGAACACTTCGGCGGGCTGGAGCGCGGGCCCAACTTCGGCAACGGGCGCACCGCACGACAGGTCTTCGAGACCATGGTCGAGCGGCACGCGGTGCGGATCGCCCATCTCGCGAACCCGTCCACGGAGGAACTCCAGCTGCTCGTCCCGGCCGACCTGCCGACGGCTCCGCTTCCGTAGCGGCGGCTGGGGCAGGAGCCTGGGGCTGGGGCTGGGGCTGGGACAGGGAGCAGGCAGGCGCGTCGCGACAGGGGAACTCGTCGGCCGTACCGGGCCGTTGAGGCGAACATGGGTGTGCTGCTGACGGGCGCGGCGGGCGGGTTGCTGCTGCCGGCCGGACTGGTCGTGGTGTTCTTCCTGGGCGCGGTGGTGCGGCGACTGCGCGCCCGCCCGACGGCGGAAGCGGGCGGCGGACGCGGTGCGGGTGCGACCGCGACGGAGGAGCTGCACGCGCTGCTCTACCCGGGCAAGCGGGTGCAGTTGGAGCAGCGGCGGGTCGAACTGGTACTGCGGGACGACGAGCACGACGGCGCACCGAAGCGTACGGGGATCGACCTCGCAGGCGGCCGGGCGGTCATCCGGCGGTGACGGCCCCGGGTCTCGGGTTGACAGCCGAGGGCGAACCGGCGAGGGCGAACAGGCGACAGACAACAGATGTCAGATAACAGATGATGAAATCTGTCAGCTGACAGTTGTCATCCGTCGGCCCTCGACTGTCCGCCCGCCGGGCTCAGCCCACCCAGGCGCCGCCCGCGAGGAAGGACTCCAGCGCCGCCCGGTACGGCGCGATGTCGATCCGCTCGCCCGCCAGCCAATCGTCGGAGTAGTACTTGTCCAGGTAGCGGTCCCCCGGGTCGCAGATCAGGCCGACCACGCTGCCCGTCCGCCCGTCCGCGCGCATCTCGGCGACGATCCGCAGCGCACTCCACAGGCCCGTCCCGGTGGAGGCACCCGCCTTCTTGCCGAGCACCCGCTCCAGCACCCGTACGGCGGCGATCGACGCGGCGTCCGGCACCCTCATCATCCGGTCGATCGCCCCCGGGACGAAGCTCGGCTCCATCCGCGGCCGTCCGATGCCCTCGATCCGCGAGCCGCTCTCGCAGACGGCGTCCGGGTCGTGGTGCACCCAGCCGTCGAAGAAGCAGGAGTTCTCCGGGTCCGCGACGCAGATCCGGGTGTCGTACTGCATGTAGTGGACGAACCGGGCGATGGTCGCCGAGGTGCCGCCGGTACCGGCGGTGGCCACGATCCAGGCCGGCTCGGGGTGCGGCTCCAGGCGCAGCTGGGCGAAGACCGACTCGGCGATGTTGTTGTTGCCGCGCCAGTCGGTGGCCCGCTCGGCATAGGTGAACTGGTCCATGTAGTGCCCGCCGGTCTCTTCGGCGAGCCGGGCGGAGGCCTCGTACACCTCGTCCGAGCGCTCGACCAGGTGACACTCGCCGCCGTGGAACTGGATCAGGTCGATCTTGGCCTGGCTGGTGCTCTTGGCCATCACGGCGATGAACGGCACGCCGATGAGCTGGGCGAAGTACGCCTCGGAGACGGCGGTGGAGCCGCTGGAGGCCTCGATCACCGGCTTTCCGGGCCGGATCCAGCCGTTGCAGAGCCCGTAGAGGAAGAGCGAGCGGGCCAGGCGGTGCTTGAGCGAGCCGGTCGGGTGGGTGGACTCGTCCTTGAGGTAGAGGTCGATCCCCCACTCCGCGGGCAACGGGAAGCGCAGCAAGTGGGTGTCGGCGGAGCGGTTGGCGTCGGCCTGGACCTTGCGCACCGCCTCCTTGAGCCAGGCGCGGTACTCCGGGTCGGAGCGGTCGACGTCGACGGTCGGCTCGATGCCGGGCTGGACGCCGGGCTCGATGCGGGGGTGGGTGCCGCGCTGGCTGCTCATGGTCGCTGTCTCCCTCGTAGTGACCCCCCACTGCTCACTACGAGTGTATGAGAGTCACGATAAGTGACCGTTTTCGCAGTCCCAGCTTCCGCTTATCGCCTTGATCGCCCTGTCGCCCTCTATTGCCCTCTACTGCCCTCGATCGCCGTCAGGGCAGAACCGGCACCGACTGCGGATCCGCCAGGTACGGCCCCCAGCCCAGCTCGGCCGCGCCCGCGAGCGCGCCGTGCGCCAGCTCCGCGCCGACGATCGGCACCCGGCCGCTGCGCCCCCACAGGCTGCGCTCGGCGACCACCGACCGCAGCCGGTCGGGCGCGGCGTCCAGCAGGTGGAGGTGCAGCCCGCTGAGGACCACCCGGTCGGGGTTGAGGATGTTGGCGACGCCCGCCAGGCCGAGCCCGAGCCGGTCGATGACGTGTTCCACCGCCGCCCGCGCACGGTCGTCCGTCGCGGCCGCCCGGCACAGCTCGCGCGCCTGGTCGAGCAGCGGGCGCCCCGGCTCCGGGGTGAGTCCGGCGGCGGCGAACAGTGCGTCGGGGTCGGTCTCGGAGTTGAGGCAGCCCCGGTTGCCGCACTTGCACGGTCGGCCCTGCGGGTCGACGGTGAGGTGGCCGACCTCCAGGGCCAGGCCGGCGCTGCCGGTGTGCAGGTGGCCGTCGATGACCAGCGCACCACCGACGCCGCGGTGGCCGGACGTGACGAAGAGCAGGTGGCGGGCGCCTCGGCCGGCACCGTGCCGGTACTCGGCGAGCGCGGCCAGGTTGGCGTCGTTGGCGATCGCCGTGGGCAGCGGGCGCATCGCCCTGGGACCGTGGTCGGCGCGTCCGACCTCGACGTCGTACAGGTCGGCGACCGGGGTGCCACTGGGCCAGGCGAAGTGCAGCGCGGCGAGGGCGGCGCCGTCCGGCTCGGTGACCGGGTTGGGCAGCGCGAGGGCGGCACCCAGGCAGCGACGGTCGGTCGCGCGGGCCAGCTCGGCGCCCGCCACGGCGACGGCGCGCAGCATCCGGACCGGGTCGGTGGCGGCGGGCAGCGGCAGGTGGACGGGCGGGTCGAGCAGTCCGCCGAGGCCGGCCAGGGTGACGCTCAGTCCGTCGGCGTGGATCTGCCCGGCGACCACGACCGGGCCCTGCGGGTCGATCGCGAGCCGGTGCGAGGGGCGGCCGCGGCCGCCGCCCGCCGGGCGCGAGTCGACGGTGATCAGGCCGAGCGCCTCCAGTTCGGCGGTGACCGCGCCGGCCGTGGCCCGGGTGACGTCCAGCGCCCGGGTGAGCGCCGAGCGGGTCGGCGTCTGGCCGGTGTGGATCAGGGAGAGCGCAGGACCCAGCAGCGTCCGGCCCCGGTCGGGCGCGGCGCGGCGGTGACTGTCGCGCTGCGCGTCGGAGTCGGTTCCGGTACCGGGCCTCGGGCTTGATGGTGAGAGCTGCACGCCCCTATTGTGACTTTGTGTCGCTTCGAAACAAAATCGGTCCACTCGCGCGCCCGAACCATCATCCCTCCTCCCAGTCTCGCAGCACACCCCCGGCGGCCGACAGCCCCTGGGGGGCCGGACGTGTCGCCCTCACCGCGTTCTTCGCCATCGACGGCTTCCTCTTCGCCGCCTGGGTCGTCCGCATCCCCGACATCCGCAGGCAGGTCGGCGCCTCCCACAGCGCACTCGGGCTCGCCCTGCTCTGCCTCTCCATCGGCGCCGTCCTCACCATGCCGATGATCGGCCGGCTCTGCCTGCGGTACGGCTCGCGCCCGGTCACCGTCGGCTCGCTCGCCCTGCTCAGCCTCGCCGTCCTGCTGCCCGCCCACGCCCACTCGGTCACCGCGCTCGGCGGGGTGCTGCTGCTGTTCGGCGCGGGGTACGGCGGGGCCAACGTCGCGATGAACAGCGCCGCCGTCGACCTGGTCGCGCAGCTGCGGCGGCCCGTGATGCCCAGCTTCCACGCCGGGTACAGCTTCGGCGGGCTGGCCGGCACCGGGGTCAGCGGACTGCTCGCCGGCCCGCTGAGCACCGCGTGGGCGCTCGCCCTCAGCGCCGCGCTGGGCATGGCCGTCACGGTCGGCGCGGGAATCGTCCTGCTGCGCAGCCCGGCGGCGGCAGCCGTCGCACCGAATCGTGCGGGCCGTGCGGGCCGTGCCGCGGAGTCGTCCGGCACCGCGACGGCGGATGCCGGCTCGGCCCGCGCCCGCACCCGGCTGCTCGTCCTGCTGCTCGGCCTCACCGCGCTCTGCACCGCGTACGGCGAGGGCGCGGTCGCCGACTGGGCCACGCTCCACCTCACCGACGACATCCGTGCGAGCTCCGTGGTGGCCGCCACCGGCTACGGCGCGTACGCGTTCGCGATGGCCGGCGGGCGCGTCGGCGGCACCTGGCTGTCCATCAGGCTCGGCCAGAACCGGCTGATGCTGCTCGGTGGGCTGACGGCGGCCGGCGGCATGCTGATCGCCGCCCTGGCACCGGTGGTGCCGGTCGCGATCTGCGGGTTCGTCCTGGTCGGCCTCGGCCTGGCCAACCTCTTCCCGCTCGCCATCGCCCGGGCCGGCGAGGCCGGTGGGCCGCAGGGCGTCGCGTTCGCCTCCTCGCTCGGCTACGGAGGGATGCTGATCGGCCCGGTGGTGATCGGTTTCCTCGCCGACGCCGCCGGACTGCCGCTGGCCCTCACCACCGTGACGCTCGCGGCCACGGTGGCGGCACTCCTGCCGCTGTCGGTCGGGCGGCGGGTGACAGCCGACAGGTGACAACCGACAGCTGACGGATGACAGATGACAGATGACAGATGATGAAATCTGTCATCCGTCACCCGCTGTCCGCCATGTGACAGGATGCGGGCCCATGACGAGCAGCGAAGGCTTCCAGGTACTGCGGGCGAGCGAGCGCCCGGCGACGACGTGGCTCAACGGCGGCGGCGTGACCAGGGAGGTCGCCGGGTTCCCCGCCGGCGCCGGGCTGGACGCCTTCGACTGGCGGGTCAGCCTCGCGGACGTCGCCTCGGCCGGGCCGTTCTCCCCGTTCCCCGGGATCGACCGGGTGATCACCCTGGTCGAGGGCCCCGGCATGGCACTCACCGTCGACGGCACCGAGCGGCTGGTCGACGCGCCGTTCCGGCCGTTCGCCTTCTCCGGCGACGCCACCACCGACTGCCGCCTGCTGGCCGGCCCGGTGGTGGACTTCAACGTGATGACGCGCCGCGGGCGGGTCGAGGCCACGGTGGAGCTGGCCACCACGGCCTCCTCGGTCGACGTCCCGGTCGCAGGCACCGGCCTCCTGGTCTGCCTCGCCGGCACGGCCGCCGTCGACGGTGTCGAACTCACCCGCTACGACGCCGTGTTGCTCCACGCCCCGGGCACGTACGCGCTGCACCCGAACGGCACCACCGCCGTCGTCGGCTTCCGCACCACGCCCTGACAGCGGGCAGGCCGGCGGGCGGACGGGCCGACACGCCGGCAGCCGCCGTACCCGCGCACCCCCGCAGCCCCGCACCCCCCGCACCCCCCGCACCCGCACACCGGCGCACCGGCGCACCCACACACCCACACGGAACGGCGCTCCCGCCGCCCGGAACACCCGGAGGCAGGAGCGCCGTCACCGGCCCGCCGTCGGACTCACCCGCAGAACACCGGCGTGGCGTGCGCCGGGTCCAGGGCGTTGGTCACCAGGTGCAGCGCCGTCGGCGAGAACGCGATCCCGACGTGTTCCACCAGCGAGACCGGGCAGTGCCCCTGCACCACCTCGTTGTCGACGCCCGGGCCGCTCAGGAACTGGGTCCGCCACGGGGTGACGACCTCGTCGAGGACCGTCGAGACCACGGTGTAGCTCACTCCCGGCACGGTGTCCGGCCGGGTGGCCATCACCTTGTTGAAGTCGGAACCCACCGCCTGGTCCCGGCAGGCCTGGCAGACCGTGAAGATCAGGTCCGCGACGCCCGGGAAGTACGGCACCAGGTTGGTGATCCCGTCGAGCGTCGTGCCGTGGTTGGACGGTGCCAGCCCGACCATCCTGCCGACCTTGGACGCGCCGCCGAGGAACTTGAGGTAGTAGTTCGGCATCATGCCGCCCTGGGAGTGCCCGACGATGTCGACCTTGGCGGCACCGGTCGCGTTCCGCACCAGGTCCACGAACCGGGCGAGTTGGGCCGCCGACTCCGGGACCGGCCCGAGGCCGCCGATCGGCAGCAGCAGGCCGCTGCCGCTGGAGGTGATGCCGGGGATGGTCCCGTAGTCGAGGGCGAAGACGCAGTACCCGAGGCTCTTCAGCAGCGGGGAGAGCGCCAGCCAGTTCTCGTAGCGGTTGGCGAAGGTGCCGTGCACCAGGACGACCGGGTCGGGGTGCGCGGTGCTCGGCCGGCAGGTCCAGTCGTTGGCGCCGGGCGGTGAGGCCACCGTGTCACCGTCGGGCGGCAGTTCGGCGGAGCCGTCAGGCGTAGCGGTCACGGCGGCGGCAGCCAGCGCCGAAGGCGACGTGGCGGCAGCAGCCGGCGCCGAAGGGGACGTGGCGGCGCCCGCCGGCGACGCCGTCGCCCCGACCAGCAGCGCCCCCGCCAGCAGCAGGACGCCCAGCGCGCCACCGGCCCTGCCGCGCAGGGGAGTTGCGGGGAAGCGGAGAAGTGGGGTTCTCAACTGTTGCCTCCACGGCGGAAGTTTGTTACCAACAGGTAACCCGAGGGCTCCATCATGCGGTCGCCCCTCCGGCCCGGCCCTTGGGCGTTCCCCAGACCTGGACGGTGTTCTCTGTGACCGGTCACAACGCACCCCACTGCCCGCCCCCGAACACCTCCGACCGGCCGCCGGACTGGCGCGTCCCGGCGATCGGCGGGCTCCCGGCCGACCAGCGACTACTCGGCGGCGCGCGGGAGCTGGCCGAGACCGTGGTCGCCGCCCTGGTGGAGCGGGTGCCGGCCTACCGCCGGATGCCCCGCGAGCAACTCACCGGCGAGCTGACCCGGGACACCGAACGCCGCATCCGCGCCCTCGCCCACACCGTACGGACCGGGGCCCCCGCCCCCGCCGAGGAGTTCACCGCCGTCCGGGAGGCCGCCGCCCGGCGCGCCGAGGAAGGCCTGCCGCTGGACGCCGTGCTGCTCGCCCACCACCTCGGCCTGGAGGTCTGCTGGGAGTTCGTGACCCGGCACGCCCGGGACGGCGACGCCGGCGACCTGCTCGTTCTCAACCGGCTGCTGCTCGACCAGCTCCGCCGGGCCGCCACCGCCGCCGGGGCGGGCTACCTCGACGGACGGCACCCGACCACCGACCGGCGCGGCGCCACCCGGCACTCCCTGCTCGGTGCGCTCCTCGCGGGCACCCCCGCCGACGGGGCCGCCGACCGCGCCGGGCTCCGGCTGCCCACGGGGTACGCCGTGCTCTGCCTGTCCGTCGCCGACCACCCCGACGAACACTCCCCCGGCATCGACCCGGGCATCGCCGCCCGCCGCAAACTCCGCCGCTTCGAGGCCGAACTGGACCACCGCACCCGGCAGTCGGCACTCACCGCACTCACCCCCACGGGCGGCCTGGTGCTCGTCCCGTTCGGGCCGTCACCCGGTCCGGACGGGGACGATCCCGACGAGGCACCCTGGCCGCTGCTCGCCGCCACCCTCGCCGCGGCGGCCCGCGCGGCCGACGCCCCGGTACTGGCCGGGGCGGTCTCCGCGGCCCCCGCCGAGGTGCCCGGCGCGGCCGCCCTCGCCCACGAAGTCCTGGACGTGGCCCGGGCGTTCGGCCGGCCTCCGGGCCTGCACCGGTTGGACGACGTCCTGCTGGAGTACCAGCTCACCCGGCCCGGCCAGGCCCGCTCCCGGCTCGCCGCACTGCTCGAACCGCTGGCCGACAGCGGGGAGTTGCTCATCACCCTGCGCACCCACCTGGCCGGGGGCCTGAACCGCCGGCACACCGCGAGCGCCCTGCACCTGCACCCGAACACCGTCGACTACCGGCTGCGCCGGATCGCCGCGCTGACCGGTCTGGATCCGACGCGCCCCGCCGACGTCCCGCGGATCACCGCCGCCATCGCCGCCCGCACCGCCGAACAGGCCTCCCTCGCGGGGTAGTTCACGCTGCTCGCGAGTTCAAGGCGCCGCACCGGCGAAGGGCGCCGGCCCCTTCGCGGGCGACGTCAGCCTGACTCCCCCGGCAGTCGCAGGTCCCAGCCGACCAGAGCGCGCAGCTGCTCCGCGGTCACGCCGTCCGGCACCGGCTGCGGAGCGTCGTGGCGCAGCGGCGGCTGCCAGCCCTCGTCCTCGGTCCAGCGGCGCACCACCTTGGCCGGCGCCCCGGCGACCACGCTGTGGTCGGGCACCTCGCCACGCACCACGGCCCCCGCCGCGACCACCACGTTGCGGCCGATCCGCGCCCCCGGCAGGATCACCGAACCGGTGCCGATCCAGCTGCCCGCGCCGATCTCCACCGGTTCGTTGCGCGGCCACTGCTTGCCGATCGGCAGCTCGGTGTCCCGGTACTCGTGCGCCTGGTCGCTGATGTACACGCCCGGCCCGGTCCACACGTCGTCGCCGATGACGATCGACTGGTGGCCGACGATGTGGCTGTCCCGGCCGATCACACAGCCCCCGCCGATCCGCACGATCGGCTCCGGCCCGAGGTCGAGCCCGGGCAGGAACCCGGCGCTGATGGTGACCCGCTCGCCGATGATCGAGAACGGCCCGATGGTGATCCACTGCTCGTTGAACACCGCCCCGAGCGGGAAGCTGAGCGTCGTGCCGTCCCCCAGCTCGCCGAACCGGTACGGGCCGGGGTTGCGGTTGGTGACCGCGCCGGTCCGCTGCACCCAGCGCCAGCCCCGGTGGACCAGGCGTCCGGCGGCGCGGCGGCCACCGGTCCGGACGGCTGAGACGAGGGAACGGGTTATCGGCATGCGCTCACGTTACCGGCCCGTAGCGTCCGCCCGATCGCCGGGAGGCGTCCGAGGAAATGTCCGAAGTCCGCGACCGGCGGCCGATCGCGGTGGAAGACTCCGTCCCATGGAGATCACCGAGCACATCGACGCGCTGCGCCTCGAAGGCACCCGGCTCGCCGAGGCCGCAGCCCGCACCGAGCTGTCCGCCCCCGTACCGACCTGCCCGGAGTGGCGGCTGACGGACCTGCTGCGGCACATCGGCTCCGTCCACCGCTGGGCCGCCGCCATTCCCTCCCAGGGCCTGCGGGCCCGGCCGGACGAGGCGGACGCGCAGGCCACCGTCGGGCCGATGCCCTCGGACGCCGCACTGCTCGACTGGTACCGCGAGGGCCACGCCGCCCTGGTGGACGTGCTCACCGCCGCGCCCGCCGACCTGGAGTGCTGGACCTTCCTGCCCTCGTCCCGCCCGCTGGCGTTCTGGGCCCGGCGCCAGGCGCACGAGACCTCCATCCACCGCCATGACGCCGACTCCGCCGCCGGGACGCCCGGTCAGGTCGTGGACACCGCCCTCGCCCTGGACGGCATCGACGAACTCGTCAGCGGCTTCATGACCCGCAGCCGCTCCGCGCTGCGCAGCGACCGGCCGCGCACCCTCCAGGTCCGGGCCACCGACGGGGCCGGCTCCTGGCGACTGACCATCACCCAGGAGCCGCCGGTCGTCACCACCGGCGAGAGCTCCGAGCCGGCCGACCTGACCCTCACCGGCCCTGCCCACGAGCTCTACCCGCTGCTGTGGAACCGGCTGTCCGCCGAGCAGGCCACGGAGACCAAGGCGATCGGCGATCAGGACCTGCTCGCCCTGTGGAGCGACGCGGCGGCGGTCCGCTGGTCGTGACGCCGCCGCGCGCGGGCGTTCGCGACGCCCGGGGGCGGCACCGCCCCCGGGCGGTCGCGTGTGCCGGTGTCCCCGGGCGAGCGGGCCCGTCGCCCGGGGAACCCCGCCGTCAGCGCACCCAGCGCGCGGGCCGCTTCTCCAGGAACGACCGCATCCCCTCCTGCGCCTCCTCCGAGCCGAAGAGCCGCGCCGACAGCTCCACCAGCTCGTCCGAGTCCCGCTCGAAGGAGCGCACCACCTCGGCGTTGGCCAGTCGCTTCGACTCCGCCAGGCCCTGCGGGGAGCCCAGGCGCAGCGCGTCCAGCAGGCCCTTCAGCACCACGCCGGTGGACTCGGCGGAGTCGGTGGCGCTGGTGATCAGCCCGATCCGGGCGGCCTCGGCGGCGTCGAAGACCTCGCCGGTGAGGTAGTAGCGGGAGGCGGCGCGCGGCTCCAGCTTCGGGCGCAGCGGCAGCGAGATGACGGCGGGCGCGAGGCCGAGTCGCACCTCGGTGAAGGCGAAGGTCGAGGCCGGTCCGGCGACGGCGAGGTCGGCCGCGCCGACCAGACCGAGCCCGCCGGCCCGGACGTGCCCGTCGATGACGGCGATCACCGGCTTCGCGCAGTCCACGATCGCCCGCTGGAGCTCGACCAGTCCGCGCGGGCCGACCGTCGGGTCCGCGCCGGTCGCCTCGGAGAGGTCGGCACCCGCGCAGAACACCTTGCCGGTGTGTCCGAGCACCACCGCGCGGACCTCCGGGTCGGCCGCGGCGGAGGCCAGCCCGGCGTGCAGCTCGGCCATCAGCCGGGTGGAGAGCGCGTTGCGGTTGTGCGGCGAGTCGAGGGTGAGCGTGGTGACGGCGTCGGCGGTGCTGACGTGGACGAGGGGCGCTGCGCTGGTCATCGGCGGGCCTGCTTTCCGGCTGAGGGTGGGTCGGACTGCGGGTGGGTCGGAACTGCGGGTGCGGTCCGGGAGGTGCCCCGGACGACGCGGCACGACTCTGGCATGCCCACCCGCCCCTCGGCCAGAGCCCACCCGCCCCTCGGCCGGAGCGGACCGGCCGGCCGGTACCGGCTCCCGGCCGCTCCTCCCCGCCGAAATCCGGTGGTGGCGGGCCCCGCACCGGGGGCAGCATCGTCGCCATGACCACCGCCGATCCCGTCCTGCTGCTCGCGCCTCGCATCAACGAGACGGGCCTCCAGCTCCGCACCGCCGCCGGACGCCGTGGCCTGCGGGCGTGCACCGCGACGTCCTGGCAGGCGCCGCCCGGGCTGCGCGGCTCGGCGGTGCACGTGTACGGCGGACCGCTGTTCGGCGACGCCGTCGGACGGGAGCTCGGCCTCGGCCTGCTGGAGCCCGCCGCCGACTGGCTGACCCGGCTGCCGCTCGCGCTGACCGGACGCCGGGTCTCCTTCGGCACCCTGGCCGAGGCGCGCCGGCTGCGCCGCCCGGCCTTCGTCAAGCCGCCGGCGGACAAGCTGTTCGCCGCCCGGGTCCACCCCGACGGCGGGACGCTGCCGGGGCCCGAACTGCTGGACGGTGACACGCCGGTGCTGGTGAGCGAGGTCGTTCGGTTCGGCGTCGAGTACCGGCTGTTCGTCCTGGACGGCGCGGTGCGGGCCGGCTCGCGCTACGCCGTGGACGGTCACCTGTCCGTCGCGCCGCTGGAGACCGCCGGGGCTCCCGACGGTGCACCCGGCGGGGAGGCCGCCGAGGTGCTCGCCTTCACCGCCGACGTGCTGGCCGCGTCGGCGTCGGACGCACCGCTGCCCAGTGCCACCGTGGTGGACGTCGGGCGTACGGAGGACGGCCGTTGGGCCGTGGTGGAGGCCAACGCGGCGTGGGCCAGCGGTGGTTACGCCGCCGATCCGGACGCCGTCCTCGACGTGGTGCTGCGCTCGGGCGGACCGGCCGCCCAACTCCCCTCCACCGACCGCCCGTTCCTGCGCGAACTGCCCGATGTGGTGCGCTGAGGCCGGTCGGCCGTCGGGGCCGGGGCTTGCGACTCCGGCGGATCGTGGATCAGGATCCGCGCCATGACCACCTCTCACCTCACCCACATCACCGAGCCCCCCGGAGTCGCGCCCGGCACCGGCTACACCCAGGTCGTCACCGGCAGCGGCCGGATGGTCCAGGTGTCCGGCCAGGTCGCCTTCGACGAGCAGCGGAACCTGGTCGGCGAGGGCGATCCGAAGGCGCAGGCGCGGCAGGTCTTCGAGAACCTGCGGCGTTGCCTGGCCGCCGCCGGGGCCGGGTTCGAGCACGTCGTGAAGCTCACCTACTTCCTGACGGACATCGCCCACCTCTCGGCCGTCCGCGAGGCCCGCGACGAGCACTTCGGCTCCCTTCCGCTGCCGGCCTCCTCCGCGATGCAGGTGGCCGCCCTGTTCAAGCCCGAGGTGCTGATCGAGATCGAGGCGATGGCGATCGTCCCCGAGTAGCCGGCCCGCGGCCGGCGCGTCTCACACCGCGCCGGGGCTCGCGTCCCGCCGCCCGGCCCACCGGACGGCGGGGCGCATCGCCAGGCCCGCCGCGGCCAGCACCGTGCCCAGGACGACCCAACCGACCATGCCGTACCCGATGACCAGGGTGCCGACCAGCGCCGGGCCGGCCATCAGTGCCGCCGCCGTCCCCGCGTTGAAGACGCCCTGGTAGGCACCGTGATCGCGCTCGCCCGCGAGGTCGTAGCTGAGCGCCCAGCCGCCCGCCTGCGCGACGACCTCGCCGAGCGACTGCAGCGCGACCCCGCCGAGCACCACCACGGCCGCGAAGCCCGCGGGCAGGCCGTGCGCCAGCGAGACGACCAGGCAGGAGGCGGCCAGCAGCACTCCGGCGCGCCCGCAGGCCCGGGCGGCCCCCGTCCGTTCCTCGGTGCCCCGGGTGGCCCGCACCTGCAGGGTGATCACCAGCAGGGTGTTGACGATCAGGGTGCCCGCAACGGTGATCCGCGGCGCGTCGGTCTCCTGGACGATCCAGAGCGGTATGCCGACCTCAAGGACGGCGAACTGCAGGCAGAGCAGTGCGTTCAGCACCGTCACGGCCAGGAACGGGCCGTCCCGCAGCGCCGGGTTCGGCCGCCGGCCCTGCTTGACGCCCCGGCCCGAGGGGTCCGACGGGTTCGCGACTGCGGTCTTCGCGGACGGCTCGGACACTGCCGCCCCGGACTCCGACGGCTCGGACGGCTCGGATGGCTCCGAGGGCTCCGGCACTGCCGCTCCGGGCGCCGAGGCTCCGGTCGCCGACGGGCGCTGCGGGATGTCGAGGCGGTGGAACAGCACGGCGACGGCCACGTAGGAGGCGGCGTCGGCCAGGATCGCCGTCAGGTACACCGGCCGGGTGTCCAGTTGGAGCGCGATCGCGCCGATGGCCGTTCCCAGGCAGATCCCGACGTTGGTCACCACCCGCAGGTGGGCCCGGCCCGCCACCCGGCGGTCGGCGGGCAGCACCTCGGCGTAGAGCGCGTTCCGGGTGGCGGCGGAGCCGCGGTCGACGGCGGAGACCAGGCAGGCCAGCGCGACGAACGCCGGGTAGCTGTGCACCAGCGCGTACCCGGCGGTGCCGATCGCCTGCACCGACACCAGCACCACCAGCACCCGCCGCGCACCCCAGCGGTCGGCGGCCCGGCCGGCCGGCACGCTCGCGACGACCCCGCACAGTCCGGCGGCGGTCATCCCGAGGCCCAGCTGGGCGGCGCTCAGGCCGAGCACCCGGGTGAAGAACAGCACCGCGACGGAGAGGGAGAGGCCGTTGCCCACCGTGTTGACCAGGGTGATCCCCGCCAGCCGACGGACCGTCGGGTCGGGGTGCAGCCGGCGTCGCAGCGCGGCGACGACCCCGGTGGCACGGGGGGTCGCAGGCGCAGCCCGGTCTTCGGGCACGGCAGGGGAAGGTGCGGAGGACTCCGCCGTCGAGGTGGTCATGCATGGATCCCACCGCGCGCCGGAGCGGACCAGTACTCCTTTAGGCTCTGGCTGAATCCGAAGCCGGACTGCCTGCCCCGGCCGATCCCCGCAGAAGGATGCCCCGTGCACCGGTTCACGCTCCGCCTGGCCGACCTCGCCACCACCTGGTTCGCCGTCTCCCCGATCCACGAGGCGGCGCTCAGCCTGCGGATGTGGACCCACCCGGGCGTCTACCACCTCCAGACCAGGGCCTTCGAGCAGCTCAGGCCCGCCTTCGAACGGCTGGACTCCCGTCTTCTGCTCTCGCTCGTCGCCGAGAACCGCTTCGTCCCCGACTTCCTGACGCCGCGCCCCACCTCCCCCTCCCCCGAGTTCCGCTCCGAGATCGCGACCGTCCGGGCGTTCCCGCCGGAGCAGTTGCGCGCCGAACTGGAGCAGACGTTCCTCTCGCACGGCCAACCGCTGCCCGCCGCACTCGCCGCCGGACTCGCCCGCCCGGAACGGCTGTTGGCGCGGATCGCCGACACGCTGGAGGAATACTGGGAGGTGTGCCTCGCCCCCTCCTGGTGGCCGCAGGCCCGCGCCGTTCTGGAGGCCGACCTGGTCTACCGCGCCCGGCTGCTCGCCCAACACGGCGCGGCGGCCCTCTTCGCCGACCTGGACCACCGGCTCCACTGGGAGAACGGCGTCCTGTCGATCAGCCGGAACTGGACGGACGGGGACGTGGAGACGCCCGTGGACGGGCGCGGCCTGGTGCTCTGTCCGACCTTCTTCGTCCGCGGCGCGATCACGATGATCAGCAATGACCGTGCGCCGCAGATCAGTTACCCGGCACGCGGACAGGCCGGGCTGGCCGGCCGGGGCACGCCGGTGCCGCCGCAGGCCGTGGCAGCGCTGGTCGGCGCGCCGAAGGCTCGGCTGCTCGCGCTGCTCGCCGAGCCCGCCTCCACGACCGACCTCGCCTTCCGCCTCGGCGTCACCCCGGGCGCGGTCAGCCAGCACCTTTCCGTCCTCGCCGCCACCGGCCTGGTCACCCGGGCGCGGCACGGCCGCTCGGTGCTGTACCGGCGCAGCCCGCTCGGGGACGAGCTGACGGGGGCGGGGGCGAACTGACGGAGGCGGGACCGAACTGACGGAGGCTGGGGCGAAGCCGGGGACGGGAAGCCCATCAGTGGTACAGACCTGTTGACGCATTGGTCCAGTCCTCCTACAGTTCCCATGCCTTCGCCTCCCCACGGCACAGGCATCGATCGCACACGGATCAATGGATCAACCCAGGTTCTACGTCACCCTGTTCAACCCCCACAGCCACAGGGAGAACCATGTCCGCTCGATCCCGGGCCGGGCGCCCGCGCGTGCGCAGCAGACTGCTGGCACTGCTCTCCGTCCTGCTCCTTCCCCTCGCCGCGCTCACCGCGCTGGCCGCCCCGGCGAACGCCGCCGGAAAGCTCACCGCCACCTTCACCACCGCCGACAACGGCTCCTGGTGGCAGGGCACCTACATCGTCCACAACGACAACGCCACCGCGGTGAGCGGCTGGACCCTGGAGTTCGACCTCCCGGCCGGCGTCACCATCGGCAACAGCTACAACGGCACCGCCACCGTCAACGGCCGGCACGTCACCGCCACGGCGGCGTTCTACAACTCCACCGTCAACGCCCACGGCACCACCGAGCCGTACAGCTTCTGGTTCGTGGGCAACGGGCCGGTCTCCACCCCGCTCAACTGCCGTATCAACGGCGACAAGTGCGACGGCTCCGCGGACGTCCCGCCTTCCGCGCCGGGCACCCCGACGGTGACCGAGTCCACCGCGCACACGCTCGCGCTGAGCTGGCCGGCCGCCACCGGCGGGGACTTCCCGGTCGTCGGCTACGACGTGCTGAGCGGCGGCACCGTGCTCGCCTCCGGCCCGTCCACCGGCGTCCTGGTCACCGGCCTCACCCCGGCCACCTCGTACACCCTGACCGTCCGGGCCAAGGACAGCCGCGGCAACACCGGCCCGCTCAGCCCGTCCGTCACCGCGTCCACCTTCGACCCGTCCACCGACACCTCGCCGCCCACCGCACCGACCAACCTCCGGGCGACGGCGGTCAGTTCGACGGACGTGAAGCTCGCCTGGAACGCCGCCACCGACAACGTCCGGGTCGCCGCGTACGACGTCTACCAGGGCAGCACCCTGGCGGCCACGGTCACCGGCAGCACGCTCGGCGCGACCGTCGGCAGCCTGTCGCCGTCCACCGCCTACACCTTCACCGTGAAGGCCCGGGACCCCGCCGACAACGCCTCACCCGCGTCCGCCCCGCTCTCCGTGACCACCTCGGACCTGGTCGGCGCCGGAAAGTACGCCCGGGTCGGCTACTTCGTCCAGTGGGGCATCTACGGCCGCCAGTACTTCGTCAAGAACCTGGACACCTCGGGCGCCGCCGCCAAGCTCGACGTCATCAACTACGCCTTCGAGAACATCGATCCGGTCAACCTGACCTGCATGGCGGGCGTCACCAAGGGCACCAGCGGCAACCCGGAGGACCCGGACCAGGGCACCGGCGCCGGTGACGCCGACGCGGACTACGGCCGGGCGATGAGCGCCGACCAGTCGGTGGACGGCGTGGCCGACGACGGCTGGGGCAAACTCCGCGGCAACTTCAACCAGTTGAAGAAGCTCAAGGCCAAGTACCCGAACCTGAAGGTGGTCGTCTCGCTCGGCGGCTGGACCTACTCCAAGTACTTCTCCGACGCCGCCGCCACCGACGCGTCCCGGCAGAAGTTCGTCAAGTCCTGCATCGACACCTGGATCAAGGGCAACCTGCCGGCCTACAACGGCGCCGGCGGCGACGGCGTGGCCGCCGGCATCTTCGACGGCATCGACCTCGACTGGGAGTGGCCCGGCTCCGGCGACGGCCACCCGGGCAACCACTGGAGCGCCAACGACAAGGGCAACCTGACCCTGCTGCTGGCCGAATTCCGCAAGCAGCTGGACGCGTTGGGCGGCTCGCACAAGCTGCTCACCGCCTTCACCCCGGCCGACCCGGCGAAGGTCGCCGCCGGCTGGGACCTCTCGAAGATCTTCGGCTCGCTGGACATCGCCAACGTCCAGGGCTACGACTTCCACGGCTCGGGCAGCGACAACTCCTGGGAGCCGAACCGCACCGGCCACGCCTCCAACCTCTACCAGGACCCGAACGACCCGTACACCACCCACTTCAGCGTGGACACGGCCGTCCAGACGTACCTGAACGCCGGGGTCAACCCGCGCAAGCTGACCATCGGCTTCCCGTTCTACGGGCGCGGCTGGCAGAGCGTCGCGGACGGCGGCGCGAACGGCGCCTGGCAGTCGGCGAACGGCGCCGCACCGGGCCAGTTCTCCGACGAGGCCGGTACCCGCGGGTACAACAACCTGATCACCAGCCTCTCCGGCCTCAAGGTCTACCACGACCCCAAGTCCGTCGCGACGTACGGCTACACGGGCGCCGGCGGCCAGTGGTGGACCTTCGACGACGCGTGGTCGATCGCGCAGAAGACCGCCTACCTCAAGTCGAAGAACCTGCTCGGCGGCATGATCTGGGAGATGTCCGGCGACACCCCGTCCGGCACCCTGATGTCCGCGCTGGACACCGGCCTCAAGTAGTCCGCCCGAGGCCGCCCGGGCCCACGCACACGCCCGCCGCGACCCGGGCCCGCACAGCCCGCGCCGCAGGCAGGACGGGGCCCGGGCGGCGACCCCCCCCGCGGGGGGGGGACCGGCCCCCCGACCCCCGGCCGCCCCAACCCGCGACACCGCAGGCAGCCGCCGCC
>NZ_JBHXTL010000060.1:0-9734 GCF_042677365.1 Kitasatospora sp. NPDC127116 | reverse complement strand
GTGCTCCTCCCCGCACCGGGGAGGAGCACCGGCCCCGCGTCACGACGGCCGCGCTACCGAGCTACCGCGAGGCCATCGCCGTCAGCCGCCGCGCGGCCCGGTACTGCCGCAGCACCTGGGAGAAGGAGGTGTGCCCCTGGGTGGTCCGGGCGAAGGCCCGCCAGGCCGCCGGCACCAGGCAGACCGCCGCGTGGAACAGGTACGGCCGCCGCTCGAAGGCGCCCAGCAGCTGCTTGCCCGCGCGCATCTCCACGCCCAGCCCGGCCTTGACCGCGAACGCGTAGTTCAGCGCCTCGCGCCGCACCGCCACCGCGTCGCCCGCCTCGGCGACCTTCACCGCCCACTCGCCGGCCAGCCGGCCCGAGCGCAGCGCGTAGGAGATGCCCTCGCGGGTCCACGGCTCCAGCAGTCCGGCCGCGTCCCCGGCGACCAGCACCCGGCCGCGGGAGAGCGGCGAGTCCTCGGCCCGGCAGCGGGTCAGGTGCCCGGACTCGACCTGGGGGGTGAACCCGGACAGGCCCAGCCGGCGGATGTAGTCGGCGAGGTACTGCTTGGTCCGCTCGCCGTCGCCGCGCGCCGAGATGACGCCGACGGTCAGGCTGCTGGTCTCGGTCTTCGGGAACACCCAGCCGTAACTGCCGGGCAGCGGGCCCCAGTCGAGGTGGATCCGGCCCGCCCAGTCGGCGGCGACCTGCGCCGGCACCGGGATCTCCGCCTCCAGGCCGAGGTCGATCTGGTCGAAGGTCACACCGACGTGCCGGCCGATCCGGCTCGCGCTGCCGTCCGCGCCCACCACCGCACGGGCCTCGAAGGTCCTCCCGTCGGCGGCCGTCACCAGCGCCGTCCGGTGCTCGCCGCCGCGCTGCTCGACGCCGGTGACGGTCACTCCGGTGACCAGCACCGCCCCGGCCTGCTTGGCCGCCTGCACCAGGCGCAGGTCGAACTCGTCACGGTTGACCAGGCCGAACAGCATCCGCTTGGACCGCCGCGTGCGGGTGTACCTGCCGTCGTAGGCGAAGGTGACGGCGTGCACCCGGTCCTGCAGCGGCAGCCGGAAGTCCGGCGGCAGGCTGTCCCGGGAGGGGCCGATGATGCCTCCGCCGCAGGTCTTGTACCGGGGGTGTTCGGCCTTGTCGAGCAGCAGCACCCGGCGGCCCTGGGCCGCGGCGGCGTGCGCGGCCGAGGAACCCGCCGGTCCGGCGCCGACCACCACGACGTCCCAGACGCCGTCCAGCGGCGCGGCCGCGTCGTCGGTCGGACCGTTCTCGGCCGGGCTGTCGAGCGGGCTGCGGGAATCGGAGCTTCCGGAGTCAGTCACGTCGAGCAATCCTATGCGTCCGGCCCCGCCCGGCGAGCGCGCCGCCCCCGCACCGGCGCCACCCGCTCACCCCGCACCCTCGGAACTCCCCGTTCCGCCCGCCTATGATCGGCACTACCGCAAACCACCTCCTCCGCCCGCTCCACCCCAGGGCGGACCGTCTCCTCGGAGCCCCGATGTCACAGCCCCTGGCCGACGCCGTCCGGTCCCTGATGGACCGTGCCCGCACCGACCTCGCCGAGCTGGTCGCCTTCCCCTCGGTCGCCGATCCGCGCCAGTTCCCGGTCGAGGAGTGCGAGAAGGCCGCGCACTGGGTCGCCGAGGCCTTCGCCGCCGAGGGCCTGACCGGCATCCGGCTGCTGGACACCCCGGACGGCACCCAGTCCGTCTACGGCGAGCTGCCCGGCCCCGAGGGCGCGCCGACCGTCCTGCTCTACTCCCACTACGACGTGCAGCCCCCGCTGGACGAGGACGCCTGGCTCAGCCCCGCCTTCGAGCTGACCGAGCGCGACGGCCGCTGGTACGGGCGCGGCGCCGCCGACTGCAAGGGCAACATCCTGATGCACCTGACCGCCCTGCGGGCGCTGCGTCAGGTCCACGGCGACGCCTACCCGGTCGGCCTGAAGATCATCGTCGAGGGCTCCGAGGAGCAGGGCACCGGCGGCCTGGAGCGCTACGCCGAGGCCCACCCCGAGCTGCTCACCGCCGACGCCATCGTCATCGGCGACACCGGCAACTTCGCCCCCGGCCTGCCCACCGTGACCGCCTCGCTGCGCGGCATGACGGTCGTCGAGGCCACGGTCACCACGCTGGCCGGCAACCTGCACTCCGGTGCCTTCGGCGGCGCCGCCCCGGACGCCCTCCAGTCCCTGGTCCGGATACTGGCCTCGCTGCACGACGAGAACGGCGACGTCGCGGTGGCCGGCCTGACCGCCGACCAGACCTGGTCCGGCGTGCAGTACCCGGAGGAGCAGTTCCGCGCCGACGCCAAGGTGCTCGACGGCGTCGCCCTGACCGGCACCGGTACCATCGCGGACCGCCTCTGGGCCCGCCCGGCCGTCACCGTCCTCGGCATCGACGCCCCGCCGGTGATCGGCGCCACCTCCTCCGTCCAGGCCACCGCCAAGGCCCTGATCAGCCTGCGCGTCGCTCCGGGCTCGGACCCGCACGCCGCCCAGGACGCGCTGGTCGCCCACCTGGAGGCGCAGGTCCCGCTCGGCGCCCGGCTCACCGTCGAGCGCCAGGGCAACGGCGCGCCGTTCCGCGCCGACACCGGCGGCCCGGCGTACGAGGCGATGGGCGAGGCGATGGCCGAGGCCTTCGGCACCCCGATGGTCACCTCCGGCGAGGGCGGCTCGATCCCGCTCTGCAACACCCTGCGCTCGCTCTACCCGCAGGCCGAGATCGTGCTGATCGGCGTCGAGGAGCCGACCACCCAGATCCACGCGGTCAACGAGAGCGTCGACCCGCAGGAGCTGGAGCGGATGGCCCTCACCGAGGCGCTGTTCCTCCGCCGCTACGCCGAACTGCGCTCCGTCTGACGGACCTTCGGGGCGTCGCCACGGGAAGCCCGCCCGACGGCGTCCGGCCGTCCGCCGCGCAGTCGGCGGGCGGCCGCCAGCACCGCCGCGTACCCGACCGCGCCCGCCGCGAGCCCGGCCCCGGCGCCGAAGCAGACCTCCGGCACCAGGTTCCGCCGCAGTGGGCTCAGCCGGTGCACCACCCCGGCGGCCGTCGCCGCGCCCAGCAGCGCGACGGCCGCGCGCCGGGTCCGGGGCGCGAGCCGCACGGCCGGCCGCACCGGCTCCACGGCCCGCACCGCACGCACCGCCCAGCCGCCCAGCGCCGCCAGGGCGAGCGCCGAACTGCCGTACTGCACCGCCTCGTACAGCGGGACCCCGGCCACCGGCCGGTCCAGTACGGGCAGCAGCCGCACCCCCAGCCGGCCCCCGTGGGTGAACGCGTCCCAGCCGACGTGGGTGGCCGCGCCGATCGCCGCCGAGGCCGCGAACCACGCCGCGCCACCGACCGCCCCGACGCCTGCGGGGCCCCGGGTGTCCCCTGAGTCCCGAGTGTCCCCGGGGTCCCGGGCGTCCGCAGCCCGGCGGGCGGTCAGCGCCTCGGCGCCGCCCGCCCAGCGCTCGGGCAGCAGCGCCACCACCGGCCCGCGCAGCAGCCCGTGCCAGCCGGCCACCAGTGCGCCGGCGACCGCCACGTCCAGCGTCGGCACCGCCCACCAGCGGTGCGTCAGCCCGCCGTGGGCGTACACCCCGGGCAGCAGGGACTCGGCGAAGAACGGCACGTCCGGCGCCATCGACCCGGCGACGAGCGCCGAGGCCACCAGGGGCCCGCGCGCGCCGGCGGCACGCAGCAGGGGCAGGACGGCGGCGGGATGGCTCAGCGTGAACGGCATGCCCCCATCCTCCCGCCCGCCACCGCGGCACGGCGCACCGGAGGTGCACCGGACGGGGTTCCGCGGGCCACCCCGCCGGCCTCCCGCCCCACCCGCCGCCCCGCGCCGACGGATCCCGCCGCGCCCCGACGCCCCTGCCCCGCCCCGACCGGCCGCGCCCACCGGCCGTAGCGCCCCGACCGGCCCCGCCGACAGACCGGCCGTGCCCACCGGCCGCAGCGCCGCGTCCGCCGTACCGGCCCTACGCCGCGTCCGCCGTGCTCGCCAGCCCGACGGCCACCCGGCTCCCCGCCTCCAGGTACCGCAGCTCGCCGCTCCGCCGCGCGTCCAGCGCGGCCGCCAGCCGCCGGTAGCGCCCCGGCGGCAGCAGCTCGCCGGCCTCGTCCAGGGTGACGAACCGCCAGCTGCGCAGCTCCTCCTGCTGGAGCAGCAGGTGCTGCCGGCCCTCCTCGTCCAGCAGGCCGCCGTCGTACATCAGCCGCAGGCCGCCGCGGCGGGGGCCGGTGCGCGGTTCCCAGTCGACGGCGAGCAGGCGCAGCGTGGACGGGTCCAGGCGCAGGCCCAGTTCCTCGGCGGTCTCGCGCAGGGCGGCGTCGGTGGGGGCCTCGCCGCGCTCGACCACGCCGCCGGGGAAGTCCCAGTCGGGCTTGTAGACCGGGTCGACCAGCAGCACGCGGTCCTGTTCGTCGAAGAACAGCACGGCGGAGGCCACGGTGTCCCCGGTCGGGTCCGGGGTCTGGACGATCGGGCAGCGGGCGGCGCCGACCCGGACCAGCTCGGCGATCCGGTGCGCGGTCTCCCGGGGGGAGAGCTCGCTGGTGTCGATCATCCGGGCGTCCCCGACCAGCCAGCGGCGGGCGGCGCGGTAGTGGGGCAGGTGTTCGAGGCACCAGCTGCGGACCCGCTCGCTGCCCTGCGGATCGCCCGGGCACTCCTCGCGGTGGGCTATGCGGTCGCGCAGGATCGTTTCTTCAGGGTCCAGCACGAAGTGGTGCACCGTGATCCCGTGCGAGGCCAGATCGCCGAAGATCTCGTCCCGGTAGTCCTCCCTGAGCAGGGTCATCGGGACCACCAGCGGGCCCCCGACCTCACCGAGCAGCGCCGCCGCCGTCTCGGGCACCAGCCGGCGCCAGGCCGCCAGGTCCTGGAAGTCGGACACCGTCGCCAACCGGTCGGCCGGGAGCATCCGGCGCAGGCCGAAGCCCACCAGCTCGGGATCGAAGAGCACGCTCCCGGGCAGCAGTTCCACCAGCTCTCGGCAGGCGCTCGTCTTGCCCGCCCCGAATGTGCCATTGACCCAGACGATCACAACGTCCCCTGCCCTCGACTTCCCCCGATGCCGTTCGCACCGGGCAGCGCCCCCGTCGGTCGAACCAGCGCCACCCGTGGTGGTACCCGCGCCATGCCGCTCCCCATACCTCCCCGGCGCGCCCGCCCCCACGCCCCGGTCTGCCCCGTGACAGCGGCATGTGCCCAGGTCAGGAGCCCATGGACGGAAATATGCAGACCGGTCTACATCAAAATTGCACCCCTTCACCACGGCGGGAGCACAGGGCGCCCGATGGGTCGACCTGCCGCGCGCGCCCCGCTCGTACGCTCCGCACACCCCCACCCGTGCACCCTCGCGCTCCCGCGTGCACGCCCCGTGCCCGCTCTGTGCTCACGCCGTGCCCGCCCCGCGTTCGCCCGTGACCGCCCGCCTCCTTGCGCCACCCGCGCCCCGCCGCGTACAGAGGAACGATGAAGCTGCTTCCCGCCGGTCGGGTCGTCGTCATCGGCTCGATCAACACCGACCGCATCCTCCGCTGCCCCGTGCTCCCCTCTCCCGGCGAGACCGTCCTCGCCACCGGCGCCGCCCGGGGCTTCGGCGGCAAGGGGGCCAACCAGGCGGTGGCCGCGGCCCGGTTGGGGGCGGCGACGCACCTGGTCGCCAAGGTCGGGCGGGACGCCGAGGGCGAAGCGGCGCTCGCCGATCTGCGGGGCGCGCAGGTCGAGACGAGCGCCGTACTCACCCACCCGGGCGCGCCCACCGGTCAGGCGATCGTCATGGTCGACCCGTCCGGCGAGAACAGCATCGTCGTGGTGCCCGGCGCCAATGCCCACCTCACCCCGGAGGAGGTCACCGCCGCGCTCACCCGCCTCCGCCTGCTCCCCGTCGACGTGGTCCTGACCAGCAACGAGGTCCCCGCGGAGTGCATCCGGGCGGCCGCCGCCGCCCTCACCGCCGCGGGCCCCTCGGGCGGCACCCGCTGGCTGCACAACACCGCCCCGGCCGGGCCCCTGCCGGACGCCGGCCCCTCCGGACGCCGCCCGCTGGTCGTCGCGAACGCCGTCGAGGCCCGCCAGCTCACCGGCGCCGCCGACGTCTCCGAGGCCGCCCGGGTCCTGGCCGAACGCGCCGAGGGCGCCGTGGTCACCCTCGGCGGCGAGGGTGCGCTGGTCGCCGTGGCCGGAACGTCCGCCCGGCTGCCCGCC
Organism: Kitasatospora sp. NPDC127116; assembly: GCF_042677365.1. Classification (NCBI taxonomy): domain Bacteria; kingdom Bacillati; phylum Actinomycetota; class Actinomycetes; order Kitasatosporales; family Streptomycetaceae; genus Kitasatospora; species Kitasatospora sp. NPDC127116. The sequence goes on along the minus strand of NZ_JBHXTL010000060.1, from coordinate 3,528 downwards.
CCCGCCGTCCGGGTGGTCGACACCACCGGCGCCGGCGACGTCTTCTGCGGCGCCCTGGCCGCCGCGCTCGCCCGCGGCGCCGCGCTGTCCGAGGCGGCCGCCACCGCCGTCGCCGCCGGGGCCTTCGCGGTCACCGGCCTCGGCGCCCGCGGCGCCCTGCCCCGCCCGACGGACCTCCGACCACGCGTCGGCGAGCACCGGGCCCCGCCCGCGCAGCGCCCGTCGGGGGCACCGGGCGGACCCGGCACCCCCGACGGGCGGGCGTCCGGCCCCGCTACGGGCGCCCCATGAACGCCGGGTAGTAGCCGCTGCTGATCCCCGAGACCCGGACGTTGGTCCCGGGCCGCGCGGCCTCGACGTACCTGTTGTCGCCCAGGTAGATCGCCACGTGCTGGATGCCCCGGGCGGTCCCGTCCGGCGCCCAGAACAGCAGGTCACCGCGGCGCAACTGGCTCGCCCCGATCGGCGTGGTCGCCGCGTACTGGTCGTTGGCCACGCGCGGCAGGTCGATCCCGCCGCGCCGGAAGGACTGCTGCACCAGGCCCGAGCAGTCGTAGCCGTCCGGCCCGTTGCCGGCCGTGCGGAACGGTACGCCCAGCTGGGCGAGGGCGAACTGCACGGCGGTCTCGACGTCCCGGTCCTCCGCGACCGAGTCGTCGTAGTGGCCCGAGCCCGCGGAGTCCGACGAGGAACCGCCGCCGGTGCGGTCCAGGTAGATGTCGTAGTGCGAGGTCCAACGCCACTCGCCCTTGCTGTTGCGGAACCAGTAGCGGGAGCCGTCCCAGCCCTGCCGGATCCCGCCGGAGCCGCTCGTGGCCTTCGCGGCGGACGCGGAGCCACCCCCGGTGCGGGCCGCGTACACGCTGTAGTGCGAGGTCCAGCGCCACTGCCCCTGGCTGTTCTTGAACCAGTACCTGGAGCCGTCCCACCCGGCGTGCGCCGGGGCGGGCTCGGCGGCCGCGGGACCGGCGCCGAGGCCGAGGCCGATCACGCCCGCCCCGGTCGCGACCACGGCCACCATGGCTATCCCCCGACGGAGTCGCGCGGTGCGGGACGGACGGGAGGTACGGACGGTGGCGGCGGGCTGCTGCCCGGTCGGTTCGCCGGCGGCCGCCGGCGCTCCGGTGTTGACGGTGGTCATCGTGCTGACTTCCTTCACTGCTGCGGATCGCTGCGGACTGCAGCGGATTGCTGTGACCGGCCAGGACTGGCCGTGCTTGTCGGCAGGGTCCCCGCCCGACACGCCGCGGTTTCCGGTCCAGTGACCGGAAGCCTCGGCGTGTCGTCCGGGGATTCGGTTCTGCCTGCGTGTCACGTTAGGCACGCGTCCGCTCACTGCGCGCAGTGGAGTGCGCCAATGGAAGGGTCACCGGTGGTGAGCACCGACGGCGCATCAGGGTGAACGGCCGTCATCCGAGGGGGCGTCCGGCGTCCCCCTCGTCAGCGGCCGCCGGCCTCCGCCAGCAGCTGCTTCTTCAGCACCTTTCCCAGCGCGTTCCTGGGCAGTTCGGGCACCAGGACGACCCGGCGCGGCCGCTTGTGCACCGAGAGCCGCTCCGCCACGAAGGCCGTCAGCTGGTCCCCCGTCACGGCGCCGTCCGGAATGACGTACGCGACGATCGCCTGTCCGAGGTCCTCGTCCGGCACGCCGACCACCGCCGCGTCGGCGACCGCCGGGTGGTCGCGCAGCGCGGCCTCCACCTCGCCGGCGCCGATCCGGTAGCCACCGCTCTTGATCAGGTCCACCGAGGCGCGGCCGACGATCCGGTGGAAGCCGTCCGCCCCGATCACCGCGACGTCACCGGTGCGGAACCAGCCGTCCGCCGTCCACGCCTCGGCGTCCGCGTCCGGCCGGTTGAGGTAACCGCTGAACAGCGTCGGGCCGCTGACCTGGAGTTCGCCGACGGTCTCCCCGTCGCGGGGCACCGGCGCGCCGTCCTCACCGACCAGCCGGGTGCGGACCCCGTCCACCGGCAGCCCGACGCTGCCGGGGCGCCGCTCGCCGTCCGCCCGGGTGCTGACGGTGATCAGCGACTCGGTCATCCCGTACCGCTCGATCGGGGCGTGCCCGGTGAGCGCCGCCAGCTTCTCGAACACCGGGACGGGCAGCGGCGCGCTGCCGGAGACCAGCAGCCGGGCCGCGGCGAGCCGGGCCGCCGCGTCCGGATCCGCCGCCACCCGGGACCAGACGGTGGGCACGCCGAAGTACAGGCTGCCGCCGGCCGCCGCGTACCCCGCCGGGGTGGGCCGCCCGGTGTGCACCAGGCCGCTTCCGGTGCGCAGGGCGCCGAGCACGCCGAGCAGGAGCCCGTGCACGTGGAACAGCGGCAGGCCGTGCACGAGGGTGTCCTCGGCGGTCCACTGCCAGGCGGCGGCGAGGGCGTCCAGGTCGGCGGCGATCGCCTCGCGCCGGATCACCGCGCCCTTGGGCGCGCCGGTGGTGCCCGAGGTGTAGAGCACGAAGCCGGTCGACGCGGCGTCCGGCTCGGCGTAGGTGGTGGCGGAGCGCTGCTCGGGGTCGACCGGCAGCCCCGCCACCGAGGTGTCCTGCGGCAGCGTCTCCCCGACGGCGTGCGCGAGCAGCGCCGCGCCGGAGTCCCGCAGGATGTGCTCGCGCTCCTTGGGGCCCGAGTCGGGCGGCAGCGGCACCACCGGGACGCCCGCCAGCAGGCCGCCGACCACGGCGGTGACGGTCTCGACGGTGGGCCGGGCGAGCACCGCGAGCGCCGGGGCGCCGGCCACCCGGTCGGCGACGGCGGTCGCCGCGCCCAGCAGGTCCTCCCGGGAGAGTGCCCGGCCGTCGATCCGCAGCGCCTCCGCCCCGTCGCCGAAACTGCCCTGAAGTGCCGTCAGCAGTGCCATGCCACCGTCCTCGCCTCGTCCCACGCCACCGCGCCGCGCCCGTGCGCCACGCGCTCCACCCGCGCGTCCGCCTCCGCGTCACGCGCCGGCGCCGACTCTACGGGCCGCCGCCCCGCGCTCCGCGTTCCGGGGACGACGGGCGGGGCCGGCGCTCAGGCGCCGAGGGGGGGCTGGGCCGAGGGGCGGCGGGCGGGGCGGACGGCGTGCCGGGGGGGGTGCTGCCGGAGAACGACGGAGAACGACGGAGAACGACGGAGGGCGTAGCACCGAGTGGTACTCGGTGCCACGCCCTCCGCTGTCGTCCGGGGATCAGGCCTTGCGGGCCTTCACCTCGGCGGTGAGCTGCGGCAGCACCTGGAAGAGGTCGCCGACCACGCCGTAGTCGACCAGTTCGAAGATCGGGGCCTCGGGGTCCTTGTTGACGGCCACGATGGTCTTCGAGGTCTGCATGCCGGCCCGGTGCTGGATCGCGCCGGAGATGCCCGCCGCGATGTAGAGCTGCGGGGAGACCTGCTTGCCGGTCTGGCCGACCTGGCTGCTGTGCGGGTACCAGCCGGCGTCCACGGCGGCGCGCGAGGCGCCGACGGCCGCGCCCAGCGCGTCCGCGAGCTCCTCGACCACGCCGAAGCCCTCGGCGGCACCGACGCCGCGGCCGCCGGAGACCAC